>DATBAA010000001.1:0-4500 GCA_036271755.1 Myxococcales bacterium
CGGTTCTCGGGGTCGGAGCAGTTCTTGTTGAAGAAGAGCGCCGTGCGGCCTTCGGCGCGGACGAGCCGCTGGACCTCTTCGGCCTGCGGCATCGTCTGCCGCCGGTCCAGATGCACGCCGGCGATGTCGTAGCCGTCCCGCGCCAGCTGGACGGCCGTGGCGGCCCCGAACCCGGACGAAGCGCCCAGGATCAGCGCCCACCTGCTCACGGCAAAAGCCCGAGCACCACGAACGCCGCCGAGTAGTCCCCGTCGTGCGTGAGGCTCAAGGACACTTGCAAACGCAGCTCCTCGGCGACCGCCAGCGGCCGCCCGTGCAGCCGCAGATGCGGCCCGCGCCCCTGCGAGACCACCTCGTAGTGACGAAAGACCGCGAGGCCCAGCGGGTCCAGCCCGCGCGCCACCGCCAGCTGCGAGAAGGCCTTGTAGGCAGCCTCCTTCGCCGCCCAGCGCGCCGCCAGCGAGGCCAGCGAATCGGCCCGGCCCAGCGTGTCGCGGACTTCACTGAGAGTGAACGCCCGCTCGAGAAAGCGCGGCAGCGCGCGCTGCTTGAAGTCGGGCAGATAGACGAGGTCGCAGCCCGCGGCCAGCGCGCACTGCGCGGACAATGCGCCCGCCTGGGCGAAACCCTCTGGTGAAGCGCTCTTTGCAGATGGCACGAGGATGCTCTTCTCTCAGTCGGCGGCTTCCCCGTCGTACATGGCGTCGATCTCGCGGGCGAACTTCACCGTGCACGCCTTGCGCTTCACCTTCATGGTCGGCGTCAGCTCGCCCGTCTCCTGGGTGAAGTCGCGATCGAGGACATGGAACCGCTTGATGGTCTCGTACGAGGGCAGCGTGGTGTTCAACTTGTCGATGGTCTCCTGCACCTTTTGCTTCACCGCCGGGCTCTTGGTGGAGGCCGCGTAGTCCGTGGAGCCGGCCACTTTCTTGGCCTCCGCCTCCACCACGGTCAAGAGCACCGAGACGTACTTGCGCTTGTCGCCGATGACCACCACCTGGCTGATCAGCTCGCTGCCCGTCTTGAGCGCGCCTTCCAGGGCCTGCGGGGCGATGTACTTGCCGCCGCTGGTCTTGATCAGATCCTTCTTGCGGTCGGTGATCTTCAGATAGCCGGCGCTGTCGAGCTCGCCGATGTCGCCGGTGTGGAACCAGCCTTCCTTGTCGATGACCTCGGCCGTCGCCTCGGGCAAACCCAGATAGCCGCGCATGACGTTGCGGCCGCGCTCGAGGATCTCGCCGTCGTCGGCGATCTTCACTTCGATGCCGCCGAAAGGAGGGCCGACCGTGCCGACGCGAACCTTGCCGGGCGGGTTGATGGTGGTCATGGCCATGGTCTCGGTGAGGCCGTAGCCCTCGAGCACCTGGAAGCCCAGCACCTCGAAGAAGAGCGCGATCTTCCGCGCCAGTGGAGCTCCGCCGGAAACAAATCGATCGATGCGGCCGCCGAAGCGTCCGCTCAGCCGCGCCGCGATCTTCGGAAAGACCAGCTTCTTGGCCAGCGAGAACTGCAGCGACGAGTACTCCTTCCCTTCGGCGCGGGCCTTCGCGTAGAGCTCGAACTCGCGCATCGACATGCGGAAGAGCGCGCCCTGCAGGCCTTTGCCGGCCATGCCTCCCGCGATGACGCTGTTGAACGCCTTCTCGAAGATGCGCGGCACGCCGGACATGATGGTGGGGTGCGTCTCGCCGGCGTTGTCCACCAGCTTGTCCACCGACTCGGCGTAGATCTGGGTGAAGCCGATGCCGATCCAGGCGCACTTGATCACCTGCGCGAACGAGTGCGCGAAGGGCAGGAACAAGAGGTGCGTGTCGCTCGGGGTCAAGACCGCGTCCTGCGCGATGCACTGGCAGGCGAAGACCATGTTGTCGTGCGTGAGCATCACGCCCTTGGGCACGCCGGTGGTTCCCGAGGTGTAGAGCACGCAGGCCAGCTCATCGCGCTGGCCGCTCTGCAGCCGCTGCGTCAGCTCGCCCGGAACGCGCGCCTTCTGCTCCTTGCCCTTGTCCTTCAGCTGCGAAAGCGAAAACGACCACTGCCCGTCGCCTTCGCCGTCCATGAGGATGACGTGGCGCACCTTGGGCAGCTTCATCCGCTCGGCGGTCAGCTTCGCCAGCTGCTTCTTGTCCTCGACGAAGCAGAGCACCGCGCCGGAGTTCTCCAGGATGAACTGGCACTCTTCGGGCGTGTTCGACTGGTAGATGGGCACCGCGACGCCGCTGACGTAGGCAATGCCCATGTCGCAGACCGTCCACTCCAGCCTGGTAGAGCCGAGGATGGAGACCATGTCGCCCTTCTTCACTCCCAGCGCGATGAGACCCCAGGCCACCTCTTCGGCCTGCCCGGCGAGATCGCTCCAGCTGATGTCGTGCCAGGTCCCCGCGACCTTGTAGCGGGCGGCGGTGGCCTTGGCGTCCGCGGCGGCGCGCTGCTGGAACAGCTGCCCGACCGACTGCGCGGACTGCAGCGCGCTCATCATCTTCTCTGCGGTTGCCATGCGCTTGCGGCTCCGTTCGTTAGTGTGAGGCCATCCACTTCTTGGCCTGGGTCTGCAGAAGCCGCGTCTCGGGCGGGTCGTCACCGGGCGGGGCATCGATGATCTGCTGCACCAGCTTGCGAGCGTCCTCCACCGAGCCTTCGTCGGTGAGCGACTCCGCGAGATAGAGCTTGGCGCGCAGGTTGTGCGGGTGGCTGTCCATCAGCGGCGTGAGCACGCGGATGGACTGGTCGACGTCGCGCTTGGGCCAGGGCAGCTTGAAGAAGAAGCGGCCCCACACCACCTGCGGCGCGCCGTCCGCGTAGTCCTTGTCGATCTTCATCGCCGCCTGGATGCGCTCCTTGAACTTGCCCTCCAGGCCTTGCGACAGCGCGGTCAGAACGCCAACGCCTTCGGCGTAGAGGCCGATGCCGGTGGCGCCGAAGTACTGCGCCCGCACGTCGCCCGGCTTGGCGACGATGGCCAGATCGGCCGCGTCCCAGCCCTTGTGGCCCAGGCCCGCCTTCTTGTCGCCCTCGGAGTTGTTGGCTTCCCAGTTGTAGAGCGAGGCGAGCCGCCAGTTGGCGTCGAACGACTTCGACGCGGCCTCGGCGTCGACGATCTGATGAAGCTGGGCGATGACGCCCGGCTCGTCGCGCCGCTTCCACAGCTGGTCGAAGTTTGCCTGCCATCCGCTGGCGGCCGGAGCCGGAGCAGGCGTCGCAACTGGGGTCTGCGCGAAAGCCGGCGAAGCGAGCAAAACCGCCACGATCAAGAAGCGCATTGGTGTCTCCCGAACTGGCAGACCCGTATCACCGCACCTCTGGCCGGGCAACGATTACCGGCTGGTCAAGTACCGGATGTCGTAGCTGTCGTTCGGCTGCAGCAAGCAAGGGCCCGCGAATTGAACGGCCGGCCCCTGGTTGGTGGCGATGATCGTATAGCCGTCGCCCTCATTGCAGAGAATGTCCTGCGAGCCGCGCTCGACCCGCACCACCAGGAGCGCGGGCGGCGTCGGCGTGGCGCGAAGCGTTACCTGCTTGGGAATGCCGATGACCTGCGAGAGCTCTTGCAGGGCCGGGCCGGCGTCGTCGCTGCAGACGTTGGCGATCTGCCCCGTGAAGGCAAAGGCGAGCTCGAGATAGCGGCGGCCGGCGACCTGCCCGCCGCAGAAGCTGTGGCATTCGGAGATGCAGTCCGAGACGCAGATGGCCTGCGTCGGAGACGAAGCGCATTTGCTGTTGCAGGCGTCGGCCTGGGGCTGCGCGTCGCAAGCGGCGTCGCAGGTGGGGTTGTCGCAGATGCCCGGGTCGCCCGTGCCGTCGGCCAGCGAGACCACCGCGCCTATCTCCACCTCTTTCGAGCCGCCGTCGGCGTTCTTCAGGCCGCGCAGGAAGTTGGCGTAGTTGGCCACCGGCTCCAGCGAGGGGGTGCCGGTGAAGCCGGGCGCGGTCTCCTGCGCGCACTTGTCGACGATGTTGCCGGTGGTGGGGTCCTTCACCAGCATCGAGAGTCTGTGGTTCGGGTCGGAGCAGTCTTCCGCGTCGGTGAAGAAGGCCACCACCACCTTGGCGCCGTCGCGGAGAAAGCCCGTGTTGCCCAGCGCCAGCTTCATGGCCTCCATGCCCTGCGGCTGCCGCGAGCCGCCCGTACCTACCTGCACCGACGCGGCGAGGAATTGCGAGAACTGACCCGCCGAGTAGCTGGAGCGCGTCAGCACCGGCGCCGGCACGCCCGGCCCTTCGTGAAACTGTCCGGCTTCGCTGAACGGCCGGAAGCAGGCAAGGCCGGTGTCGCAGGTGAAATCTGGAGCCTGCCAGTCGCTGTCGCACTGATTGGCCGCGTCGGTGTTGCCCGCAGGGCCACAGGCGCCCAGCCGCTCTGCCACCGAGGTGGTGGTGACAGCCACCTGGTAGTCGATGGGCGGCTGCAGCGCGTCCAGCTCGGCGGTGAAGTCCGCCAGCGCCGCCGCGAGCCGTTCCTGCTTGCCGCTCATCGAAAGGCTGTCGTCGACCACCAGCAGC
>DATBAA010000002.1:0-11694 GCA_036271755.1 Myxococcales bacterium
GATCGTGATGCCGCGCTCGCGCTCCAATTCCATGTTGTCGAGGAACTGGTCTTGCGCCTCGCGGGCGGTCACCGTGCCGGTCTTCTCCAGCAGGCGATCGGAGAGCGTCGACTTGCCGTGATCGATGTGGGCAATGATCGAGAAGTTCCGCAGATGTGCATTTGCTTCGGGCATTCAGGGCGCGGGGGATAACACGCTGCCCCCTGACGCACAACGGCGAGCGCTGCGGAAAGCTCTACAGCCCCAGCTCTTTGGCGAACCAGGCGGCGGTCGGTTTGAGGCCCTCGGCCAGCGCCACCTTCGGCTCCCAGCCCAGGATCTCCTTGGCGCGGGTGATGTCCGGCTTGCGCTGCTTGGGGTCGTTCTCCGGCAGCGGACGCACCGTCTTGACCTTGCCGCCCTTGCCCACCGCGGTCCGGACCGCGTCGGCGAACTGCACCAGCGTCATCTCCACCGGGTTGCCCAGGTTGATCGGCCGCGAGTCGCCCTTCTCCACCAGCAAGAGCAGGCCGGTGACCAGATCGTCGACGTAGCAGAAGCTGCGGGTCTGCGAGCCGTCGCCGAAGACGGTGAAGTCTTCTCCCTTGAGCGCCTGGGTGACGAAGGCCGGCACCACGCGGCCGTCGTCGACGCGCATGCGCGGGCCGTAGGTGTTGAAGATTCTCGCCAGCCGGTAGGGCGTGCCGTGGACGCGGCCGTAGGTGGTGACCAAGGCCTCGGAGAAGCGCTTGGCCTCGTCGTAGCAAGCGCGCGGGCCGATGGTGTTGACGTTGCCGAAGTACGTCTCGCGCTGCGGGTGCTCGAGCGGGTCGCCGTAGATCTCTGACGTGGTGGCCATCAGCATGATGGCATTGCCCGCGCGCCGGGCCAGCTCCATGGCGTTCTTGGTGCCGATGGAGCCGACGTCCAGCGTCTCCAGCGAGAGCCGGGCGTAGTCGATGGGCGAGGCCGGCGAGGCCATGTTGAAGACGATCTGCGCCGGACCGGTCACCCGGATGGGCTCGCAGATGTCCTGCTCGACGAAGGTGTAGCCCTTCTTGCCGCGGTGCCGCTCTGCATTGTCGCGGCGGCCGGTGAGGAAGTTGTCGACGCAGACCACCTCGTCGCCGCGCGCCAGCAGGCGGTCGACCAGATGGCTGCCGATGAACCCTGCTCCGCCCAAGACGATCGCGCGCATGTGTCCGAAACCTCTAGCGACAGGCCGCTTTGGAAGTCAACGGGTGTAGTGCCGCAGCTACTTGGCGCGTCCGTAGCGGTCTTCGAGGCGGACCACGTCGTCCAGCTCGGGCGTGGAAGCTTCAAGAATGTCGCAATCGGTCTCGGCGATCATCCGGTGGCGCAGGAACGGCGTGATGTGGAACGCTTCTCCCTCGCCCAGCACCAGATCCTTGAGGTTCTTCTCGTCGTCGCCGGTCTGGAAGCGCATCCGGCCCTTCAGGACGTAGACCGTCTCGTCCTTCTTCACGTGGTACTGCAGGCTCAGCGCGTGCCCCTGGGTGATGTGGAGGATCTTTCCCACATACCGCTCGGTGCGCGCCCAGATGAGCTCGTAACCCCAGGGCTTCTCGACTCGTGTCGTCTTGTTCTCTGGCATGATCAGTGGCTCGCCATCACGATAGCAGTGGAGCGCAGCTCGCGCTCGACATCGCTGCGGTAACGGCTGGCTTTGTCCTTGTCGGGAAAGCTGCCCACGCGCACCCGGTACCAGGTGCCCTTGGCGCCCAGGTTGGCCTCCACCACGTAAGGTTTGAGGCCGGCCGCGCGGGCCTTGTTCTCCAGGCGCAGCGCCTCGCCCTTTTCGGGAGAGGCGCCGATCTGCACCGTCCAGGCGCCCAGATCGCGCGGCGGCGGCGTCAGCGCGATTCCGCCCGGGGGGGGCGGCGGCTTGGGCGGCGGCGGAACCACCAGCGGCTCGCGCACCGGCGCGGGGATGACGGCGGTTTCGCCATGGGTGTCGGCCAGAGCGGCCTCGGGCGCGGGCGCGGGTTTCGCGGGCGACGGAGCGAGCGCGGCGGCGTGCGCATCCGGCGGCGAAGCGGGCTTTGCCTGCGGCGGGACGAGCGCCGCGGCGCGAGGCGTTGGAGGCGCGGCCGGTGCGGGCTTGGGCGGCTCGGCCTGGACGACATCCAGCGCGGTCAGATCGGCCGGCCGCGGCTCCTCGTGCGCCAGCTTGCGCCCGACCGAGAGCCCCAGGGCAAAGACGCTGCAGAGCAGCACCAGCGCGCCCAAGGCCAGGGCAACGATCTGGCGCCGTTCGAGAGAGACCTGGGTCTTCTCGCGCATCTGCTCGAAATCGCGCATGCGGATGGCCGGTTTACCAGACCACGCGGGGCCCGCGCCAGCTTCCTGCTCGTACGCGGCTCCTCGCGCTTGTTCAGCGCGAAAATTCGAGATCGAAGAGCGGCCGCAATTTGTCCCAGCCGTCGTGCAGGTACTCGATCATCACCTTGGTCTTGCCGAGCACCGGCATGAAGTTGGTGTCGCCGTTCCAGCGCGGGACGATGTGCCAGTGCAGGTGATCGGCGATGCCGGCGCCCGCGCTCTTCCCCAGGTTCATGCCCAGGTTGTAGCCGTCGGCCGGATAGGCCTTGCCCAAAAGCCGCAGGGCCACGCGCAGCATCTCGCTCAGCTCCTCGTTCACCTCTTTGGGCAGGCCGACCAGATCCGCCCCGTGCTGGCGCGGCACCACCATGAGGTGGCCGTTGTTGTAGGGAAACTTGTTGAGGATGGCGAAGGTGTGCGGCGTCCGCCCGAGGATGAGGTTCTCGCGGTCGTTCGTCTGCTTGGGCAGCTCGCAGAAGATGCAGCCCTTCTGCGGGTTGCCCTTCTCGATCAGCTCCATCCGCCACGGAGCCCAGAGCTGCTCCACTACTTCACCAGTGCCGGCGCCAGGAGCTGAAGTCCCGAAGGCGCGTCGTGCGAGATTGCGCCGTGCACGCCCTCGGCGGCGCCTTGGAACGCGCCCTTCATGAGGTCTCGCACGGAGAACTCGCGGTCGTGCGACGGGTATTGGAACTTCGGGTCGCCGCTCTGGCCGGCCAATGCCCAGGCCGCGGCCAGGGCGTCGTCCATGCCGCCCAGCTCGTCCACCAGCTTCAGCTCCTTGGCGCGGCGGCCGGTGTAGATGCGGCCTTCGGCGATCTCCCGCACCTTGGCTTCGGGAATGTTGCGGCCCTCGGCCACTGCCTTGACGAACTGGCCATAGACGTCGTCGCTGATGCCTTGAATCTCTTCGCGGTCGGTCTCCTGGATGGGCCGGAAGGGGCTGAGCGTGTCCTTGTACTTGCCGCTCTTCAGCGTGGTCTCGTCCACCTTGGCGAACTCGAGCAGGCCGCGGACGTTGAAGTGCTGGAAGATGACGCCGATGGAGCCGGTGAGCGTGCCGGGCTCCGCGTAGATCTTGTCGGCCGGCGCGGAGATGTAATAGCCGCCCGAAGCAGCGAGGTTGCCCATCGAGACCACCACCTTCTTCTTGGCCTTGATGCGCTTGATGGCGTCGTAGATCTCCTGCGAGGGAGCCACCGAGCCGCCCGGAGAGTCGACGCGCAGCACGATGGCGCGGATGTCGTCGTCCTTCTCGTACTTCTTGAGCAGCTTGACGATCTTGTCGGCGTCGACGCCCTGGCCTTCGCCGATGACGCCCTTGGCCTCGACGATGCCGATGCGGGCGCCCATGCTGGTCTCGTTGTCCAGGCCGGCGATGCCCGAGTTGGGCTTCACCATCGAGTAGGCCAGGTACATGAAGGCGAAGAGCATGGCCATCAGGCTGCCGAAGATGGCCAGCAGCACGACCGCGGCGCGCTTATCCAAGTCTGCAACTCCCTTCGAGGAACGGCGCTTGCTACCACTCGCTCCTGCTCCGTACAAGCCGTCTTACAGAAGCTCTGCCGCCAATTCGATGCTGGTCTTGCGCAGCGCGAAGGCCGCCGCGGCCGAGGGCTGGTTGCGGGCCAGGACCAGCACCACGTAGTAGCCCTCGGGCAGCGCGTTGCAGAGCAAGGTGCCGCCGGCGCAGGCGAGCCGCAGCTCGATGACTCCGCCCGCGCCCCGCGTGGCCGCCGCGGTGCCGAGCGTGATCCAGCTCGCCGTCAGCTGCGCTCCGAAGACCTTCAGCTCGTAGTCGGAGAGCGTCGGATCGCCGATGGCCAGGTCGACGAACTCGCCTTCGTAGTCGCAGAAGATCGCGCCGCGGGCGCCCTTGGTGCGTTGGACCAGCGTGGTCAGCAGCCTGCGGAAAGGCATTCCTAGAGCGCGCCGGTGCCGCGCAGGGCGTACTTCACCAGCGCCTGCAGGTCGGGCTGATCGGCGTCGATCGACAGGCCGGAGCCGCGCGGGCCGACGACGCCGCTCCACTGTGAAGGCTCCTTCACCTCCTGGCCGTCGAAGTTGAGCAGCAGCGGCGCCTTCGCGGTCAGGTCGGGGGCGTCGCGCAAGTACTCGAGCGCCACCTTCTGCGCGTCGGGACCTTGCACCCCCAGGACCGCCAGCCCGGCGAAGTTGAGCGCGGCGATGCGCTTGTCGAAGACCGGCTGCAGCTCTCCCGAGGAGACCAGGACCGCCACCCGCGGCTTCACCACGCCTTCGGGCATCCAGAGCCAGGCCAGGCCGGAAGAGAGCTTGAGCAGCGACGGCCGCGGAATCGCCTCGCGCGGCAGCGAAGGGCGCGGACTACGCGTCAGCCGCAGCGGAGCGCCGTAGCCCAGCTTCAGCTCCCAGACGTCGGTCGTGTCGTTGGAGACGCGCCAGCCGAAGAAGATGCGCTCGCCTGAGCGGTCCCAGACGATGGGCGGCTCGTTGGTGTCGCTCTTGGCCAAGGCGCCCGAGGGCGGCGCCGCCAGCGGCTGGATGCGCAGGCTCGGCAGGTCGAGCAGCGAGAACAGCGTCTCTCCGCCCGACTCCACCGCCACCGCGAGCCGGTGGCCGTCGTCGCTGACCGAGAAGGCGCCCAGCTCGCCGGTGTTGGGCAGGTAGATGTTCTTGCGGACCTTGGTGGCGATGGTCACCGAGTCGACGCCGTTCGTCTTGCGGCCCGAATCGGTCATCACGTAGATGATCTTGTTGTCCGGCGTGAAGCGCGGCAGCGCGAAGTGGCCGGGGTCGCTGGTGAGCTGCGTCGCCCGCGTCGAGGTGAGGTCGACGAGGTAGAGCACGTCACCCTCGGGGCGCTTCGCGGTGGCGAGGATGGTGCGCTGGTCGGGCGAGAGCGGCCCCAGCACGGTGAGGCCCTTCATCGCCTCTTCCAGCGCGACGGTGTCCTTGGCCGGCACCGCGCCCGCTGCCGGCGGCGGCGGAGAGATGTCGACGGACTTGTGCGTGTCGAAGCCGAAAGCGCGCAGCGTGGCTTTTCCCGTGCCGCTGTCGAGGTTCGCGTAGAAGAGCCGCTTGCCGTCGCGGGTGAAGCCGCCCCAGAGCTGATCGCCCGGGGTCTTGTCGAGCTCCACCGGCTGCGAGCCGATCTCGTCGACGATGAGCAGCCGGCGATGTCCCTCGCGCAGCGCGACCACCATCAGCTCTTTGGCCGGGCCGGGCACCCAGCGCACCGCGCGCACGCCGCCTGCTTCGTCGGTGAGCTGGGTTGGGTAGCTGCCCTCGGCCGCCATGGAGGCGGCCTGGCGGGTGCCGAAGAGCGTGGTCAGGAACGCGACCCGCGAGCCGTCCGACGAAGGTGCTGGCGCCCAGGCCTGCGCAATCGAGTCGAGATGACGAATCTTGGCGGCGAGATCGTCCGGTGCGGCACAGAGCAGCGCGAGAAGAGCGAGCATTGAATGTCTACCTCCGCTGGCCGTTCTACTGTGGAGCGTGGCCGAACGCACTCTTCGTCTGTCGGTCTCGATAAGGAGCAAGCAATGCGGAAGGCAATTTTTGCTTTGTTGGCGTGCGGCGGATGCATCTCGGGCGGCGCCGTGGTGGTGCACGACAGCAGCGAGCCGGACTCGTCCGGCAGCCGCGTCATGCGCCAGGTGATGCGCCAGGACCTCTGGGCCCAACAATCGCTGAATTCGCGGCCGACGCCGGCCCAGCTCGAGGTGCTGCGGTCCGGCCGCGACCAGGGCTCGACCCAGCGGGCGCGCAAAGAGCTGACCAATCTTCTCGCGGCGGTCGATCGGGCCACCTGGATCCGCGACACCACCTCCGAGCTGATGCGCGAGGACGGCGACCCGCGGCTGGCGCAGGAGTTCGATCGCGCCGGACGCCTCCGCGCCGATGCCCTGCGCGCCGCTGGTGAGACGGCCGATGCGCTCATCGACGGCGGGGCTGGCCTGACGCAGGCCGATCTGCGGCCCGGCTACGACGCCGTCCGCAAGGCGCAGGCGAGCGAGGACCGCATCGCGCGGCTGCCGGTGGGGCCGACGTATCCGCGGCTCGCGCCCTCGCCGCTGCCGGTGCCCAATCCGCTCGAGCGCGCCTCGGCGAAGCTGAACGGCGGCGCCCCGCCCCCGGCAGTGGCCGGCGCGCTTCCGCCCATTCCCATCACCAACGACACCGTCAAGGCGCACGCCGGCGCGGCTGATCTCGAGCGGCAGAAAGAGGAACAGCAGCGAGACGCCGACCTGGGTCCGCCCACCGAAGCCGCCGCTCCGCAGACGACGCTCACCATCGCCAACGACGCGCTCGACATCATCACCCGCAAGCGCCCGCGGTCCATCACGCTGCGCGAGGACGGCCTCTTCGACCTGAGCTGCGCCGACGGCGAATACCTGGTCGGCCCCGACGGGAAGCTCGTCCGCAAGGAAGCGCCGGCACCGTAAGCGCCCCTTCGTTCACACCGCGAAGAACGCGACCTTCGCGGTGAGATGGCTAGCGTTGGAAGTCGTAGATGCTGCCGAGGCGCAGGATCTGGGTGAGTTCGTCCAGAGCGCGCAGGGTCTCGCGGGCGAGCAGCGGGTCGGCCAGATCTGGGCCGGCGAGCTTGTCGCGGTAGTTGCGGCCGACCCAGGCTTCCAGCTCCTGGCCTAGCGCCTCGTCCCAGAAGACGCGCGCTTTGACGGCGGCGCGCTCGGCGTCCTCGAGCACGATGCGCTGGCGCAGGCAGGCCGGGCCACCGCCGTTCTCCATCGACTGCCGCAGATCGAGATAGTGGACGCCGCGCACCGGCCCGCCCGCGGCCACGACGCGCTCGAGGAACGCGCGCGCCTGGGGCTGATCGCGGGCCTCTTCCGGAGCGAGCACCGTCATGCCGCCATCGGGCAGCGTCACGAGCTGCGAGTTGAAGGGATAGGCCGAAATGGCCACCGCCGCCGGCAGCTCTTGTTCGGTGGCGACGACGGCGAAGAGCTCCTCGCCCAGCTGAGCCCGCAGCGAGGCGAGCAATTCCTGGTGGCGGCAGAAGGCGCTCTCGTGCAGCAGCAGCGCCGCGCCGTTGCCCACCGCCAGGACGTCCGTGTGGAACGCGCCCGCGTCGATGCCGCCGGGATGTTGCTGCGGAAAGAGCGCCCGCCCCGGCTGCACCTGCCCAAGTCTCGCCAGCGCGTGCGAGGCCTCGCGCGTCTGCCGCGCCGGAAAGTGCTTCGGCTCGCCTTCTGGAGAGGGCCCGCCAAACGCCCGCCGGCCCCAGGCAAAGAGGTGCACCGCCGGCCGGCCAGCGGTGAAGAGCCGCGTGTGATTCGCGGCGCCCTCGTCGGCGAAGTGCGCCCCGCCCGGCAGCGGATCGTGCACTTGGAAGCGCCGCGGGTCCGCGAAGATGGCCCGCAGGACGCGCGTGGTCGTCTCCGCCTCGAGCGAGCGGTGGAACATGGCCGTGAGGTTGGCCGGCATCAGGTGCAGCTTGCCGTCCGCCGAATCGCCGGAAGGCACGATGGTGGCGGCGTTGGCGGTCCACATCGCGGCCGCGCTGGAGCTGATGCGCAGCAGCTGATCGGCCAGCTCCGGATCGCTCGCGGCCTTGGACAGCACCTCCTCGTCGCTGCCGCGAAAGCCCAGCTGCCGCAAGGTGCGCAGGCTGGGCCGCTCGTGCGGCGGAAGCACGCCTTGGCCGACGCCGAGCGAAGCCACGAAGCGCATCTTCGACAGCCCCTGCAAGGCCGCCGCCCGCGGATTGGCCGTCTGCCCGCGATGCGAGAGCGACGCCACGTTGCCCGGCGAGAGCCCCGCATAGTTGTGCGTGGGCCCCACCAAGCCGTCGAAGTTGTATTCGCGCGCGGTCACGGCCCGCTTTTAGCAGCTACTCGTCCGCCCCGCCCGCGACGGAGCGGCCATTTGTGCGACCGCCCGCGACGGAGCGGCTATTTGTGCAGGCCGCCCGCGGCGCGCTTGGGAGCCGTCTTGCGCTGGTCCTTCTTCTTGAGCAGCTCCTCGTGCCGCTGCCGCTCGGCCTTCTGCCGCCCCTCGAGCTGCTTGCCGCGCTTGTCCGCCTCGGCGGTCTGACGCTTCTGCAGCGCCTCGAGCTTCACCTTCTTGTCCTGCGCGTTGGTCTTCTTCAGCTCGTCCTGCTTGCGCGTGCGATCGTCGGCGTGGGTCTTCTTCAGCTCGTCCAGCCGCTTCTTCTTCTGATCGACCTGCTTGCTCTTCACGTCGTCGAGCGTCTTCTTCTTCGCGTCGGCGCTCGTCTTCTTCAGCCCGTCGACCTGCTTCTGCCGCTCGTCGCCCGCGGTCTTGAGCACCTCGGCGTGCTTCTTCGTCACCGCGTCCGCGTGCGTGTCGCGCAGCTGCTTCTCCTCGTCGAGCGCCTGCTTCGAGTGCTCCTGGTGCAGCTTCTGGTGCGCGTCCAGCGTGGTCTTGGCGTGCTGGTCATTCAAATCGCCCAGCGACTTCGTCTGCTCGTCCAGGTTCTTCTTCTGCAGGTCGTCCGTCTGCTTCTGCTTGTCGTCGCCGTGCTTCGCCCGCAGGTCGGCGACGCCCTTGTCCGTCTCGTCCTGATGCTTCTTGCGCAGGCCGGTGTGCTGCTTCACCAGCTGCTCGGCGTGCTGCTTCTGGATGGCCGAGAGCTCCTTCGGACTCTCGTCCGAATGCTGCTTGCGCAGGTCGTCTATCTTGCCCTTCACCTCGCTCAGGTGCTGCGTCTTCAAGTCGATGCGCTTCTTGGCCAGCGCGTCGCCGTGCTTCTTGGTCACGTCGGTCCGCAGCTTCACCAGCGTCTCGGCGTGCTTCTTCTTCGCCGCGTCCAGCTTTCCCTTCTTCAAGTCCGCGTGCTTCTTCTTCAGCTCGTCGCGCTTCTTGGCCTTCAAGTCGCCGTGCTTCTTCTTCAGCTCGTCGCGCTTCTTGCCCTTCAGGTCGAGCAGCTTCTTCGTCAGCTCGCCGGAGACCTTTTGCTTCGCCTCGCCCAGCTTCTTCTTCAGCTCGTCGCGCAGCTTGACGCTGCCGTCGGACAGCTTCTTGCGCGACTCATCCATCAGCTTCTGCTTCGTCTCGCCCAGCTTCTTCTGGGCCTCTTCGCTGGCCTTCTTCTTCACGTCGCCCAGCGCCTTCAAAGCCTCTGACGAGATCTTCTGCTTGAGCTCGTTCAGCTTCTTGCCTGCCTCGTCGCGCAGCTTGACGCCGGCCTCGGACAATTTTTGCAGCAGCTCCGTGCGCAGCTTCACCTGCGCCTCGCCGAGCTTGGCGCGCGCATCGTCCAGCGCCTTCTGGCTGCCGTCGGCGAACTTCTTGAGCGCCGCGTCCAGCTTTCCCTGATCGCCCTTGGCGTCGGTCTGCTCCTGCAGGAACTGCTTCTTCAGCTCCTCGAGCGCCTTCGCCTGCTCGCCGGCGTTGGACTTGTTCAGCTCCTGGACCTTCTGCAGCTCTTCGTCCTTGCCCTTCGCCGCGAGCTCGCCGCTCTGCTTCGCCAGGTCGTCGTTGGACGCTTTCTCCGCATCGGCGTGCTGCTTCGAGGTCTCCTCGAACGACTTCGCGTCGGCGTCGCCGTGCAGCTTGACCAGCTCCTCCAAATGTTTGGCGTCGGCGTCTGCCAGGACCTTCTCCGACTCGTCGGAGACCTTCTTCTCCTGCTCGCTCTGCGCCTTCGAGCCCTCGTCGTCCGACTTCTTCTCCAGATCCTCGTGGGCCTTCGAGGTCTCGTCCTGGTTGCCCTTCTCCAGCTCGGCCGCGCCCTTCTCCTGCTCGTCGTCGTGCGCCTTGTCGGCTTCGTCCGAAGCCTTGCCCAGCTCGTCGCTCGCAGCCTTGTCGCCCTCGTCGTCGATCTTTCCCAGCTCTTCGGCGGACTTCTTCTCCGCCTCGGCGGTGCCCTTCTCCAGCTCGTCGTCGCGGGCCTTGCCGGTCTCGTCCTCCAGCTTGCCGACGGCGTCGTTGGTCTTCTTGTCGGCTTCGTCGTCGAGCTTCTTGTGCGCGTCGTCGAACTTCTTGAAGAGCTCGGTCTCCTTGCTCTTCAGCGACTCCTGCAGCTTCTTGCCGCCCTCGTCGGCGGCCTTGTTGAGCTCACCGGTCAGCTTCTTCTCCGCGTCCGACAAGAACGAGAGGTGGGTCTTGTCAAAGGCCGCGTCGAGATCGCCGGTGAGCTTCTTCAGCTCGCCCTGGCCCTTGCTGACCAGCTTGCCCACGAGGCCGTTGACGTCTCCCACGTGCTTCTTGGCGAAGTCCTCCGCCTGGCCGGCGAGCTTGTCGAAGAAGCCCTTGGCCTTGGTCTCGCCCTGCTTCGCCAGCTCGGCCACGTGAGCGACGTTGAGATCTTTGATGGCTCCGGAGACGGCCGTCTTCGCCTTCTCGTCCAGCGAGCCCAGGAGCGATTCGTGATCGCTCTCGGCCTTCTCGTCCGCCTGCTTCGCGTGCTGCGCCAGCTCGTCGCCGTGAGCGGCGTCGGTCGCGGCTTCGTTCTTGAGCGTGTCGGCTTGTTGCCTGGTGTCGAGCGCGTCCAGGTGCGCAGTGGTGACGTCGTCGTGGTGCGCGTCGAGGGACTTCTCCGTCTCGGCCGATTCGCTCTCGTGCGCCGAAGCGAGATCCTGGTCGTGCGCGTCCGCCTCCTGCTTGTGCTGCTGATCCAGCGCTTCGAGTGAGTCCTTGGGGTCGGCCTGGTTGGCGTCGGTGGAGTTGGGGTCGACCACCGCCACTGCCGAGACCATCTCGCGGCCGTCGGCTGTCTTGACTCGAAAGCGATAGAGCTGCACCGGCGCCGGCGCGGCTTCCTGGCTCTTGTCGTCGGTCTGCGTCGAGTCGGGCATGCGCGGCTCCTATTCCTGGACGTTGTCCGTATCGTGGTTGCCGGCCTTGCCGGCGGCGTCTTTTGCGTCTTGGGCGGAGCTCGCTCCGCTCTGTGCGGTCTGGGCGCTGCCTTGGGCGCTGCCGGCGGCGGACTGGGCGCTGCCGAAGAGATCGGCGCCTCCGCCGGCCGCTGAGGCCGTGTCGCCCGCGCTCGAAGGGCCGGCCGCGGCGGCGGGCGACGCGCTGGCTGCGGCCGAGGTGGTGGGCGCAGAGGTGCTCCCGAGGCTTCCGGAGGCCGGCGAGACGGGTTTCGCTTGAGCAGCGGTCGGAGTCGCGGCAGGTATCGCGGATGCGGACGCCCCGGGAGGGGGCGGCGGAGCTGGTGGCGCGGGCCGCGCCTTGCGAACAACCGCGGCTGGTGGGGCAGCGGCGGCAGGTGGGGCGACGGCTGCTGGCGGCGGCGCAATCGGTGCCGAGGGTGCTGCTGGAGTAGCTGCAGGCGTTGTGGGCGACGCGGCCGGTGCTGACGGAGCGGCCGCAGCTGGTGTTGCGGTGGGCGCTGCAGCAGGCGAAGCGGCTGCCGGCGTCGCGGCGGGTGACGGCGCAGCAGCAGCGGGCGAAGCA
>DATBAA010000003.1:0-2421 GCA_036271755.1 Myxococcales bacterium
CGACCCGCAGCACCGCATCCTGCTCGACGCCGTGCGCGGCGCTCTGCAGGACGCCGGATATGACAGCCGGGCGTACGACCGCTCGCGCACCGGCGTCTTCATCGGCGCGTCGGCCAACGAGCACAAGGAGCTTCTGCTCTCTCGCCTGCGCGTCATGTCGATGTTCGACGGCGCCTTCGGCCGCGAGCTCCCCGGGGCCGCGGAGCTTCGCGACGCGCTGGTGGAAGACGTGGTGCCCATGCGCGCCTTCTCCATCGCCGGCAACTTGATGAACATGTCGGCTGCCATCGTGGCGCAGACGTATGATCTGGGCGGGCCGGCGCTCTCCATCGACGCGGCGTGCTCGTCGGCGCTGGTGGCGTCGCAGCAGGCCATCGTGAACTTGCGCGCCGGGCAGATCGACCTGGCCATCGCGGGCGGCGTGTACATCAATTTGCTGCCGGACAACCTGGTGGGCTTCGCGCGCATCGGGGCCATCTCGCGCAAGGGCGAGTGCCGGCCGTTCGACGCAGCGGCCGACGGCTTCGTCATGGGCGAAGGCGTGGGCGCGGTCATCTTGAAGCGGCTCGACGACGCGCGCCGCGATGGCGACCGCGTCTATGCGGTCATCAAGGGCGCGGCCATCAACAACGACGGGCGCAGCGAAGGGCCCATGACGCCGCGGCAGGGCGGACAGCTGGAAGCCTTGCGGCTGGCGTACCGCGATGCGGGCTTCTCGCCGGCCACGCTGGGCTACATCGAAGCGCACGGCACGGCGACGACGGTTGGAGACGTGGTCGAGGTCTCGGCGCTGCGGACGCTCTTCGCCGACGCGGGCTGGACCGCGGCCGACGGCGCTCACACCGCGCTCGGCTCGGTGAAGGCCAACATCGGCCACACCATGTCGGCCGCCGGAATTGCCGGGCTCATCAAGGCCGCGCTGGCGCTGCACCACAAGGCGCTGCCGCCGCAGCCGTCCATCGGCGAAGAGAATCCCAAGCTGCAAATGGGCGATGGACCCTTCTTCCTGCCGCGGACCGAGACGCCGTGGGAAATGCGCGGCGGGGTTCCGCGTAGGGCTGGCGTGAGCTCGTTTGGCTTCGGCGGCACCAACGCGCACCTCGCGCTGGAGGAGGACCCGGCGCGTGCGCGCAAGGCCGCGCGGCGTCCTTCGGCTTCGCCTTCGGCGAAGGCGCGAGCGGAGCTGTTCCTGCTCGGTGGACCGCGCGCATCCGTGGTGGCTCGCTATGCGCGGTCGCTGGCGGCCCAGGTCTCTGGAGCTCTTCCAGACATCGCCTTCACGTTGTCCCGGCGGGCTGCTGGAGATGCGCGGCTCGCCATCGTCGCGGACTCTGTGGAGCAGCTGAAGCAGCGGCTCCTGGCCAGCGCGGATGCGTTGGAGAAGCGCGGCGACGGTGCGCCCGACAACGTCTCGCCGCCCGCGCCCGGAGTGCCGGTGCAGCTCTTGCCGGGCGCGGTCTTCGCGCAGGGGCCCTTCGAGAATCGAAGAGTCGCCCTGCTCTTCCCCGGCCAGGGCGCCCAGAAGGTCGGGCTGCTCCGCGAGGCCTACGAGCAGCTGCCGGTCTTTGCCGAAGCGCTCGATCGCCTCGATGATTCGCTCGGGGCCGAGGTTCACGCGCAGCTGGGCGGAACGCTGCGCAGCTTCCTCTATGCGGCTCCGTCGGTCGAGTCGGAAGCGCGGCTGACGGCGACGCAGGTGTGCCAGCCGGCCATGGCCGCCGTCGGGCTCGCGCTGCACGCGCTGCTCGCGCGCATGGGACTGTCGTTCGACTTCGCCCTGGGCCACAGCCTGGGCGAATTCGCCGCCGCCGCCGCGGCCGGGCTGCTGACGCCCGAAGAGTGCGTTCGCCTCGTCGCGCAGCGCGGCCTCGCCATGGTGGCCTTGGGGCTGCCCGACACGGGCGCCATGGCCAGCGCGGCCGCCGAGCCCGCGCAGGTGAAGCCCGCGCTGCAAGAAGGCGCGGTCCTGGCCAACCTGAATCACCCGAAGCAGACGGTGATCTCCGGGCTGACCGCGGCCGTCCACGCCACCTCCGAGAAGCTGCGGCAGCAGGGAATCCAGGTGACGCCGCTCGAGGTGTCGCACGCGTTCCACTCACCGCTCATGAGCGGCATCGAGCCGGTGATGAAGAGCCTCATCGAGCCGCTGGCGCTCCAGGGCGCCAAGGCCACGGTGATCAGCGGCATCACTGGAAAGGCTTATCCGCGCGACGCATCGGGCGTCGCCAACCTGGACGACGCGGCTGTCATTCGCGAGATCTGGCTGAAGCACGGAACGGCCCCGGTCGATTTCGTCTCGGCGCTGCGCAGCGCGGCCGCCCTGGGCGCGCGCGTCTTCGTTCAGGCCGGAGCCGGCGGCGTGCTGACCTCCTTCGCTCGAGCGACGCTGCCGGAAGGCGGGCGGCTGCTGAACGTGTCTCT
>DATBAA010000004.1:0-4017 GCA_036271755.1 Myxococcales bacterium
CCCACGCGGGCCGCGAAGTCCGGCTGCACGTCGATGGGCGCCTGGGTGCCGTCGACCAGCACGTTCATGTACTCGTCGATCAACACCTGCGGGCCCGCGCAGACGCCCCAGTTGTCCATGAAGAGGCCGCGCAGCTCTGCATAGTCGCCGATGTATTTGGCGGTCACCGGGCGGTCGCAGGTGTGGTGGCTGGCCGTGTCGCGAATCATCGTCGTGGTGGTGACGCGCACGCCGTCGATGAGCCGGATGGCGCCCGAGAGCCCGCCGTCGAGCTTGCCGTTGGGCACCGGGTCCACCCCGCGCACCATCACCGAGGCCACCGCGCCGGCCATGGCGGTGGAGAGCAGCTGCAGCTCTCCGGCGCTCATCGTCTGATCGCGCAACGGAATGCGCTTCAGGAAGGCCGCGCGGAACTGCGCCGTGAGCGAGAGGATCTCCGGCCAGCGCCGCATCATCACCTTGAGCGCGGTCGAGTTGATGGGGTTGTCGGCCTGGTAGCGCACGCCGGGGTAATTGCAGAGGCGGCGCTCGGTGGGGAGGTCGAGGAAGAGCTGGTCGTTGACGTTGTTCTCGCCGACCTGGCGGCCGTCCTCGTCGAGCGCCGGGTGGGCCACGCGATGGACGGGCAGCACCACCTCGAGGTTGCTCAGCTCCATGGGCCGGCCCAGCGTCCGCTGCGTGATGGCGGGCGTCGTGTCGTGAAAGGCGCTGTACGTCTCGGGCTGTCGGCCCTCGGGGTTCCTGCCCAGCGTCTTGGGAAAAGCGCGCGTGGCCACCGTCGACTGCCCCTCTTCGAAGCGCTTCAAGATCTCTTCGCTGAGCAGCGCCTCGAGCATGCCGCGGACCTGGTCCCAGTCGTAGGGATCCTTGCCCGACCAGGAGGTGGCCTCCTCGGCGCGGAAGCGTTCGACGGCGAGGAGCGAGCGGCCGAAGGGCATCATCGACGGCTCGCGGAAGACGATCTCCTTCGCGCCGTAGAAGATGTGCAGGGCCGTCTTGCCTTCGGGGCCCTCCAGCATGGCGTGCGTGAGGCGGCGGCGGTTGGGCACGAACAGGACTTCGGTGCGTTGCAGCTCCATGGTGTCTTCCTTCCTCAGCCGCCGTGCGCCGCGCCGTCGTTCTGGGCGCGCGGTTCGGGGCGCTCCGTGCCGCGGGAGCCGGACTCTGCCGGTCCCGGATTCCACTCGCCGATGGCCCGCATCATCAGGGCGAAGGGCGAGACGCGCGCCACCTCGACCTCCACGGTGGTGGTCATTCCGTGCTGCAGCAAGATGCGACGATCCTCGGGCGGCTGGATCTCCAGCTCCACCTTCACCGTGCCGCCCATGCCAACCGACTCTGGGTTCTGGCTGGCCAGCACCGGCGTCTCGGTGCCGACGCTGGCGACGGTGGCGTGGACCGTGCCGTAGACGCTCCACGGGTAGCCGTCCAGCTTCAGCCGCGCCGTCTGACCCGGCCGGAGGACGCCCACCGTTCCCTGCGGAAACCGCGCCCGCACGCGCAGCGGACCCTTGGCCAAGATGGTCCCCAGCCGCTGCCCCTGGCCTATGTAGTCGTCGGCCGCGAGCTCGACCACGTCCACCAGCTGGCCGGTGGCCGACGCGCGCAGCTGCCGCTTCTCGATCTGGTACTTGAGCTTGGCGATGTTGACGTTGAGCGCTTCCAGGTCGCCCTTGATCTTCAGCCGGTCGCGGTCCATCTGCAGCAGCTGGCTCTCCAGCGCGGCGCGGCGCACCTTCTGATCGCGCTCGATGCGCTGCAGCGCGATGGGCTGGGTCTCGTTGCTGCGCTGCAGCTCCTCCGCCTCGGTCTTGCTCTCCAGCTTCTCCAGGTCGGAGATGGCGCCCGGCGCGCTCGCCTCGGCGCGGCGCACGCGCTGCTGGGCGAGCAGATACTTGGGGTAGAGCTCGCGGCTGCGCGCCTCTGCCTCGCGCAGCGCCGCTTCGTCGGCCGCGATGCTGTGGTCCAGCTCCACCTTCTTGCGGGCGATCTGGTCGGTGAGAGCCGAGAGGTCGCGGGTGAGCGTGGTCTGGCTGATCTGGCTCTGGTCCAGCTCGAACTTCTGCTCCTGGGAGTCGAACTCGACCAGGACGTCGCCCTCGTTCACCTGCTTGTCGAGCGCCAGATGAGACGCCAGCACCTTGCCCGCCTCTTGCGGCTCGATGCGGTGGATGGCGTTGTGCGGCTCGATGCGGCCCGCCGTGCTCACCTTCAAGATGGGGATGCGCGCGAAGAGACCCCAGAGCAAAAGCGCCACCAGCGCGGTCACGCTCACCGAGACCAGCGTGACGCGAATACCGAACTCATCGCCGCTCAGGGCGCGCTGCGTTCGTTGGAAGGGGTTGGCCGCCATGATCTGCTGCTCTATCACGCCTCTCTCCGCCGGGGATCAAGGTGCATCCACGAAGTGTGAGGGCCGGAACGGAATGGCTCCGGCCTCTCACTCGAAACTAAGCGCGGGGCTGCTTGAGGCCGGCGCGAACGTTGGTCTTGATCTCCATTTGATATCACCTCCCTTCGCTTTGATTCGTGAGTTGCGCCAACCTTCGTGAAAGTCGGACTTCGAAGCAACCGGCGAAGGTGTGGCCCCAGGGGCCAGCGGGCTGGCCCTCCACGGCGGCCGGGCGGTGTGTTTAATTACAGGGTTATGTCTTGATAGGTTTCTGACTACTCACGAAGCGGCGGTGGCCAGCAGCACCACCGCGCCCGGCTTGCGTCCGCCGAGCGCAGCAGCCAGGTCCTCGCGGACCTTCGCGCGCAGCTCTTCGCCGGCGTTGGAGGTGCGCAGGAACGCGGCTGTGGGGCCCTGCTCCATCAGCTGGGCGGCGTCCGCGTCGAAGGGCAGCTCGAGGCGCCGGATGGCCGTGTTGCGAAAGCCCGCGCGGTGCAGCAGTCCCTCGAAGAAGCGCGGATCGCCCAGCGCGAACGGGCTCGGCCCCGAGGACGGGTCGGGCACCATCGCGTGGCGGCGCGCGGCCGCGAGCGGCATGGTCACCCACTCGTTCTCCTGCCAGGTGCCCCAGGCCACCGCGGCGAAGCGGCCGCCCTTCCGCAGGGCCGCGTGCAGGTTGGAAAAGGCCGCCGCGGGGTCGCCGAAGAACATGATGCCGAAGCGCGAGTAGCAGAGGTCGAACGGCTCTTCGAACCGGTGAGTCTGAGCGTCGGCCAACAGATAGCGCGCGCCGTGCGCGGCTTCGGCTTGCGCGGTGCGGATGAACGGCTCGCTGACGTCGATGCCCAGCGCCCTGCCCGTCCGCTTCGCCAGTTGGAGCGTGGTGTCGCCGAAGCCGCAGCCGACGTCCAAGGCGGACTCGCCGGGCCTGGGGTCCAGCGCCGAAATGGCCGCCTCTCCGAAGGGCGCGAGCGGCCGCACCATGGGCTCGCGCAGCTTCAGCCAGCGCAGCGCGTTCACTTCGTTCCAGACGCGGATCTGTTCTTCGTTGGCCACGCGCCATGGCAGCACGAGCCGCCTCTGGTTGCAACGTCACTGCAGCGAGATGGTGTAGCCGCCGCTGGTTGGAGTGAAGCTGCCGAGGTTGGCGAGTCCGTCCAGCTCGATGATGAACGTGTCGCTCGTCGTCGGGGTGACCGTGAACGCGGTGCCGACCGAGCCGAACTTGATGGCGCCGAAGTCCCTGGTGAAGTCACCGCTGACCAATGGATAGACCACGATGGTTCCGGCGACGGACGCGCTGGTGGTGGTGATGGTGTACGTCTGCCCGGCATTGCCGGTGAATTGGTAGTAATCGCGCTCCGCCAGGTCGAGCGTAGCGTTCAAGGTGGCTCCGGGAGCGATGGCCGCCGGCGCTTCGATGCTGGGCAGGATCGCGTCGTACGCCAGGGGCGGAACCAGGCAAGCAAAGCTGCCAAAGGTGCAGCCATTGGTCGAGCTGATGCTTTGGTAGACTTCATAGGTATAGGTGCCGGCGGGCAACAGGCCGACGATCTCGTTGTCGGCCGAACCCTGCGAACTGGCCTGGGATGGGACGCTCTGGCCAGCCGAGTTGCGCACCCTGG
>DATBAA010000005.1:0-13500 GCA_036271755.1 Myxococcales bacterium
CAGAAGAAGGTCGTCAAGACCTGGTCGCGGCGCTCGACGATCCTCCCGGATCTCGTCGGTCACACGTTCGCGGTGCACAACGGGCGCAAGTTCATCCCGGTCTTCGTCACCGAGAACATGGTCGGCCACAAGCTGGGCGAGTTCTCTCCCACGCGCACTTTCCACGGCCACACCGGCGACAAGAAGGCCAAGCCCGCCGCTGGTGGGGCCCCCGCCGGCGCCGCGCCGGCCGCGAAGTAACGGAGACTGACAATGGAAGCCACTGCGAAACTCCGTTACCTCCGCATCACGCCGCGCAAAGTGCGCGTCGTCGCGGACCTCATCCGCGGCAAGAACGTCAACGGCGCCCTGGCGCAGCTGACCTTCGTCGAGAAGCGCGCCGCGGAGCCGCTTGCGAAGCTGCTCCGTTCGGCGGTCGCCAACGCCGAGCAGGCCGCCAAGGACAAGGCCTTCGACGCCGATCAGCTGATCGTGAAAGAGCTGATGGTCGACCAGGGTCCGTCGCTGCGCCGCTTCATGCCGCGCGCCATGGGCCGCGCCTTCAAGGTCTTGAAGAAGACCAGCCACGTCTCACTCACCATCTCGGACGAGTCCCCGAAGAAGAAGCGGAGCTAAAGATGGGTCAGAAAGTCAATCCAATCGGGTTCCGGCTCGGCGTCATCCGCTCGTGGGACTCCAAGTGGTACGAAGAGAAGAACTACGCCAAGTGGCTGCACGAAGACATCCACCTGCGCGAGTACGTGAAGAAGAAGCTGGGCCAGGCCGGCATCAGCAAGGTCGAGATCGAGCGCGCCGCCAACAAGGTGAAGGTCAACGTGCACACCGCGCGTCCCGGCATCGTCATCGGCAAGCGCGGCGCGGGCATCGAGAGCATCAAGAAGGAGCTCCAGGCCTTCACGCAGAATGAGGTCTTCCTCAACATCGTGGAAGTCCGCAAGGCCGAGACCGACGCGCAGCTGGTGGCCGAGAACATCACCACGCAGCTCGAGCGCCGTATCGCGTTCCGCCGCGCGATGAAGAAGGCCATCCAGACGGCGCAGAAGTTCGGCGCCAAGGGCATTCGCGTCGCCTGCTCCGGCCGTCTGGGCGGCGCCGAAATGGCCCGCTACGAGTGGTACCGCGAAGGCCGCGTTCCGCTGCACACGCTGCGCGCGGACATCGACTACGGATTCGCCGAAGCGAAGACCACCTACGGCAAGATCGGTTGCAAGGTGTGGATCTTCCGCGGTGAGATTCTTCCCGAGGCCGCCGGCGCCGAGAAGCGCTCCGCCTCAGGCCGCCAGGCTCCTGCCCGCATCGGTAGCGGCGGCGCCACCCCCAGCCCGGTGCAGTAGACCAACTTTCTAGACACGAGAATTCGCCATGATGCAGCCAGCACGCACCAAGTTCCGCAAGCAGCAGAAGGGCCGCCACAAGGGCAAGGCCTATCGGGGCGGCGATCTCGCCTTCGGCGACTATGGCCTCAAGGTCATGGAGTCGGGGCGTCTGACCGCGCGGCAGATCGAA
This sequence comes from Myxococcales bacterium, assembly GCA_036271755.1. Taxonomy (GTDB): domain Bacteria; phylum Myxococcota; class Myxococcia; order Myxococcales; family 40CM-4-68-19; genus 40CM-4-68-19. Next base: position 1,507 of record DATBAA010000005.1, read on the forward strand.
GCGGGCCGTATCGCCATGACCCGCTTCATCAAGCGCGGCGGCAAGGTCTGGATTCGCGTCTTCCCGGACAAGCCCGTCACCAAGAAGCCGGCCGAAACCCGCATGGGCCACGGCAAGGGCAACGTCGAAGAGTGGCACGCCGTCGTGAAGATGGGGCGCATCCTCTACGAGATGGAAGGCGTGACGGACGCCATCGCCAAGGAAGCCATGGCGCTGGCCTCGCACAAGCTGCCGCTGCACACCAAGATGGTCAGCCGCGCCGCCGAGCTGGGAGCCTAGGATGAAAGCCGCCGAGCTGAAAGATCTGTCGACCGACGAGCTGACCCGCAAGGCGGGTGAGCTGCGCGAGAACCTGTTCAACCTGAAGATCCGCCGCCGCGCGGGCACGCTGGAGTCCGTCTCCGACGTGACCAAGAACAAGCGCGACCTGGCGCGCATCCTCACGCTGCTGACCATCAAGCAGGGCACCAGCAAAGCAGCGAAACGCACTGCGAAGCCGGCCGCGGCTGCAGGGAAGCCCGCCGGGAAGGAAGGCTAGACATGACCGAGAACACGCAAGCAGCTGAGAGCCACGCAGAGCGCGGCCAGCCGAAGAGCCGCACCGGCATCGTCCTCTCCAACAAGATGACGAAGACGGTGGTGGTGCAGGTCGAGCGCCGCGCCCGCCACGGCAAGTACGGCAAGTTCATGATCGAGAAGAAGAAGTACAAGTGCCACGACGAGCACCAGGCCGCGAAGCCGGGCGACAAGGTGCGCATCGTCGAGACGCGCCCCATGTCGAAGGAGAAGCGCTGGCGCGTGGCCGAGATCCTGGTGAAGGCCGAAGTCGAGCCGACCAGCACGAAGGCGGAAGCTTAAAATGATCCAGACCACGACAGAGCTCGACGTCGCCGACAACAGCGGCGCCAAGAGGGTCGCCTGCATCAAGGTGCTGGGCGGCAGCACGAAGCGCTACGCCACCATCGGCGACGTGATCGTCGTCTCCGTCAAGGAGGCCTTGATCAACTCGAAGGTGAAGAAGGGCGAGGTCGGCCGCGCCGTCATCGTGCGCACCAAGCGCGAGATCAAGCGTCCCGACGGCAGCTACATCAAGTTCGACACCAACAGCGCGGTGATGGTCTCCAAGGAAGGCGAGCCCATCGGCACGCGCATCTTCGGACCGGTCGCGCGCGAACTGCGGGCGAAGAAGTTCATGAAGATCATCTCGCTCGCGCCTGAGGTTCTCTAGCCATGGCCCGTGCAAGCATCCGCATCAAGAAGGGCGACACCGTCTTCGTCCTCTCCGGCAAGGAGAAGGGCAAGACCGGCAAGGTGCTGACCCTCGACCACGACAGCCAGCGCGCCGTGGTCGAGAAGCTGATGGTGGTCAAGCGCCACATGAAGCGCGGCCGCAACCCGGCCGCGCCCGAAGGCGGCATCGTCGAGAAGAACGGCAGCATCCACATCTCGAACCTGGCGTTGATCGATCCCGAGTCCAAGAAGCCGACCCGCATCGGCACCAAGGTCCTCGAGAACGGCAAGCGCGTTCGCATCGCCAAGCGGTCCGGCGTGCAGATCGATCAGTAAAGGAAACACGAACATGGCTGACGACAAGAAAAACCAAGACGACAAGCCGAAGAAGCACGCCGGTGGCGACGGCCCGGTCGCGGACCCCAAGGCCGCCGACGCGAAGAAGAAGAGCAAGCGCAAGGAGAAGGCGCCTGCCACCATCGCTGCGGCTCCGGGCAAGGCCGCGGCCAAGGGCGACAAGGCCGCGCGCCTCGTCGGCATCTACAAGGAGCAGGTGGTGCCGGCCCTGATGAAGGACTTCGGCTACAAGAACCCCATGCAGGTGCCGAAGATCGAAAAGGTCGTCGTCAACATGGGCCTCGGCGAAGCCATCAGCAACAACAAGCTGATCGAGCAGGGCGAGGAGCAGATGATGGCCATCACCGGCCAGAAGGGCGTCGTCACCCGCTCGCGCAAGAGCATCGCGAACTTCAAGCTGCGCGAGAACCAGCCCATCGGCGTCATGACCACGCTGCGCAGCGCCCGCATGTACGAGTTCTTGGACCGCCTGATGAGCATGGCCCTGCCGCGCGTGCGCGACTTCAAGGGCGTGTCCACCAAGAGCTTCGACGGCAAGGGCAACTACACCCTGGGCATCCGCGAGCAGATCATCTTCCCCGAGATCAACTACGACAAGATCGAGAAGATCAAGGGCATGAACATCACCATCGTCACCACTGCCAAGAGCGACGAAGAGGGCCGCGCTCTGCTCAAGCACATGGGCATGCCCTTCAGGACCGCATAGCCATGGCCAAACTCTCCAAGATCGCGCAGGCGAAGCGCCTGCAGCTGAAGCCGAAGTTCAAGGTCCGCGCCTACAACCGGTGCGGATTGTGCGGACGTCCCCGCGCGTTTTTGCGCAAGTTCGAGATGTGCCGCATCTGCTTCCGCAACCGCGCCCTCAAGGGCGAGATCACCGGCGTCATCAAGTCTTCCTGGTAGTCAAACGAAAGCGAGCCTGCGCGCCCTCTCGGGGAACGGCAGGCCGGAGGTAGTCCGCAATGAGCATGTCCGATCCAGTCGCCGATCTCTTGACCCGCATCCGCAACGCACAGCGCGCGGGGCTGGAGGAGATCAGCCTTCCCAAGAGCAACTTGAAGCAGCGCATCTGCGAAGTGCTGCGCGACGAAGGCTTCGTCCGCGAGGTCACCGCCAAGATCGAAGGCGTGCAGGGCAGCCTCACCGTCGTCCTCAAGTACGACGAGGAGAAGCGCCCGGCCATCTCCGAGATCAAGCGCCAGTCGAAACCCGGCCTGCGCCGCTACGTCAAGCACACCGACATCCCGAAAGTGATGAACGGCCTTGGCATCGCCATCCTCTCTACTTCCAAGGGCGTGCTCGTCGATCGCGAAGCCCGCAAGCAGCACCTCGGTGGCGAGCTCATCGCCACCGTCTGGTAAGGAGCCGACAACATGTCCCGCATCGGCAGGCTCACCATCAAGGTTCCCGACAAGGTCAAGGTCACGGCGACGCCGGGCCTGGTCAACGTCGAAGGCCCCAAGGGCAAGGTCGCGCAGAAGCTCGATCGCGAGATCAAGGTCACCATCGACAAGGGCGTCATCACCGTCGACAGGCCCAATGACTCGCGCCGCGCGCGCCAGCTCCACGGTCTCTCCCGCACGCTGGTGGCCAACATGGTCTTCGGCGTCACCACCGGCTTCTCCCGTTCGCTCGACATCAACGGCGTCGGTTACAAGGCGGAGCTGAAGGGCAAGGAGATCCACCTCGCCCTCGGCTTCTCGCACCCGGTCGTCTATCCGCTGCCCGACGGCGTCACCGCCGAGTACGACGCGAAGGGCAACCGCCTCACCGTGAAGGGCGCCGACAAGCACCAGATCGGCCTCGTCGCCGCCGAGATCCGCAAGCTGCGCCCGCCCGAGCCGTACAAGGGCAAGGGCGTGAAGTACGCAGAGGAAACCATCCGCCGCAAGCAGGGCAAGACCGGAGCTACGTAATGAGCGCCTCCACGAACATGAAGAAGCAGACCCTCCGTCTGCGCCGCAAGTTCCACATCCGCAAGAAGGTCGAGGGCTCGGTCGAGCGGCCGCGCCTCTCGGTCTACCGCAGCCTGAACCACATCTATGCGCAGGTCATCGACGACGTCTCGGGCAAGACGCTGATCGCGGCCTCCACGCTCTCGGCGGAGTTGAAGGACGCCAAGGGCAAGAAGAAGGACCAGGCCAAGGAAGTCGGCAAGCTGGTGGCGAAGAAGTGCCAGGAAGCGAAGATCGGCGCGGTGGTCTTCGACCGCAACGGCTTCATGTACCACGGCCGCATTGCTGCCGTCGCTGAAGGCGCCCGGGAAGGCGGGCTCAAATTCTAATGGCTACCCCCATCAATCCGAACGATCTTCCCGAGCTGAACGACCGCGTCGTCCACATCAACCGCGTCGCCAAGGTGGTCAAGGGCGGCCGGCGCTTCAGCTTCTCCGCGCTGGTCGTCGTCGGCGACGGCCAGGGCCACGTCGGCGCCGGCCTGGGCAAGGCGAACGAAGTTCCTGAGGCCATCCGCAAGGGCGGCGAGCAGGCGAAGAAGAACCTCTTCCGCGTGCCGCTCGCAGGCAGCACCATTCCGCACGAGGTGTTGGGTCACTTCGGCGCCGGCAAGGTGCTCCTCAAGCCGGCCGGCGAAGGTACCGGCGTCATCGCGGGCGGCTCGGTGCGCGCGGTGCTGGAAGCGGTGGGCATCCGCAACATCCTGACCAAGAGCCAGGGCTCGCGGAACCCGCACAACGTGGTCAAGGCGGCGCTCGATGGCCTGCGCAAGCTGCGCTCGGCTGAAGACGTGGCCCGGCTGCGCGGCAAGGAAGTCTCCGACTTCCGCGATCAGGTCTGAGGGAAAATTTCAAATGGCTAACGCAATCAAAGTGAAGCTGGTCCGCAGCATGAGCGGACACACCGAGACGCACCGCGAGACGCTGCGCGGCCTGGGTCTCACGCGCGTCGGCATGGAGCGCCTGGTCCAGGACACCAAGTCCACCCGCGGCATGATCGCGAAGATCGAGTACCTGATCGAGTGGTCCGAGACCAAGCAGGAGTGGAAGCCTTTCGGCCGCCGCTCCATCAAGAAGGCCCAAGCCGCCGCCAAGGCCGCGAAGACCTAGAAGTCGTAAGTAACTTCCAGTGTAGGCCGTAGAGGCCGAGCGAGCGGGGTGACCCGCGGAGAGATGAACCGATGAACGAGCTCACCAGGTTGACCCCGCCTCCCGGCGGCGGAGTGAAAGAGAAGAAGCGCGTTGGCCGTGGACAGGCGTCCGGCACCGGCAAGACCGCGGGCCGCGGCGGCAAGGGCCAGAAAGCCCGCACCGGCAACATGAACTTCATCGGCTTCGAGGGCGGTCAGATGCCCATCCAGCGCCGCCTCCCCAAGCGCGGGTTCTCGAACCCGTTCCGGGTCGAGTACGCGCTGATCAACGTGGGAGACCTCGAGAGCCTGAGCCTCGACAACGTCGACCTCGAGAAGCTGCTCGAGTCCGGCGCCATCAAGGCGGCGAAGGACGGCCTCAAGGTGCTGGGCGACGGCGAGATCACCAAGGCCGTCACCGTCAAGGCGCACAAGTTCTCCGCCGCGGCCAAAGAGAAGATCGAGAAGGCCGGCGGCAAGTGCGAGGAGATCGTCGTGACGCCCAAGGTCACGCCCCAGCAGCGCAAGGCTGAAGAGAAGAAGGCAGCGAAAGCCAAGGCCTAGTTGGGTTAGAGTGGGCCGTTCCGCGCAGCTTTGAGGAGTCACATGTCTTTCGCAAACGCTTTCACCAACCTGTTCAAGATCCAGGAGCTGCGCAAGCGGCTCGGGTTCACGCTCGCGCTGCTCGCGGTCTACCGCATCGGCGTGTTCGTCACCGCGCCGGGCGTCAACCGCGTGGTGATGAAGAAGTACCTGGAGACGTCGGGCGGCTTCCTGAGCCTCTTCAACCTCTTCACCGGCGGCGCGCTCGAGCAGCTGTCCATCTTCGCGCTCGGCATCATGCCGTACGTCAGCGCCAGCATCATCCTGCAGCTGCTGACCGTCGTCGTGCCCACGCTGGAGAAGCTCTCGAAAGAGGGCGAGATGGGCCGCCGCAAGATCACGCAGTGGACCCGCTACGGCACCATCGTGCTCTCCATCATCCAGGGCTTCGGCATCGCCAAGACCCTGGAAGGCATCCACGCCGGCACCGAGGCCGTGGTCCCCGACGACGTCAAGGGCTGGGGCTTCCGCATCCTCACCGTCATCACCCTGACCGCCGGCACCGCGTTCATCATGTGGCTGGGCGAGCAGATCACCGAGCGCGGCATCGGCAACGGCATCTCGCTCATCATCTTCGCCGGCATCGTCGCCCGCATGCCGCAGGCCGTGGTGCAGACCTGGAGCACCTTCCAGGACAAGGCCGACAGCTCCGACGTGGATCTCCTGGTGCTGGGCGGCGTCATGCTCGTCACCATCGGCGTCATCGTCTACGTCGAGCGCGCGTACCGGAAGATCCCGGTGCATTACGCGAAGCGCGTGGTGGGCCGGCAGACCTTCTCCGGCCAGAGCACGCACCTGCCGCTCAAGGTGAACATGTCGGGCGTCATCCCGCCCATCTTTGCCTCGTCCATCCTCGCCTTCCCTGCGCTGGTCGCGGGCTACGTGCCCTTCGTGAAGCCCTTCTCCGACGCGCTCCAGCGCAACACCGCGCAGGGCATGTGGCTCTACAACGGCATCTACGTCGCCGGCATCATCTTCTTCTGCTACTTCTACACGGCTGTGACCTTCAACCCGGTCGACGTCGCCGACAACCTGAAGAAGTACGGCGGCTACGTCCCCGGCATCCGCCCGGGCAAGAAGACGGCTGACTACATCGACGGAGTGCTCACGCGCATCACCTTCGGCGGCGCCATCTACATCTCGGCCGTCTGCGTGCTGCCCACCATCCTCATCAACAAGTACAACGTGCCCTTCCAGTTCGGCGGAACGGCGCTGCTCATCGTGGTCGGCGTCGCCCTCGATACCGTGCAGCAGATCGAGAGCCACCTCATCACCCGCCACTACGAGGGCTTCACCGGCCCGCGCGGTCCGCGCATCCGCGGCCGTGGAACCGGCACCAGCACCGGCGCTCCAGTGGCGGTGTAAGCGGCATGAACCTCATCTTCCTCGGGCCGCCCGGCGCAGGAAAAGGGACGCAGGCAAAGCGGCTGATCGAGCGCTACGGCATTCCGCAGCTCTCGACCGGCGACATCCTGCGCAAGGCAGTCGCCGACGGAACGGCGCTCGGGCTTCAAGCCAAGGCGCTGATGAACGCGGGCAAGCTCGTCCCGGATGAGATCGTCAACGGCATCATCGACGAAGCCCTGGCGGGGCCGCAGGCCGCCAACGGCTTTCTCCTCGACGGCTTCCCCCGCACGGTGCCGCAGGCGCAGGCCCTCGACCAGATGCTGCAGGCGCGCGGCAAGAGCCTGAAGGCCGTCATCCTGCTCGAGGTGCCCAAGGAGATCCTGCTCGGCCGCCTCTCGGGCCGGCAGACGTGCCCCCAGTGCCAGACCTCCTACGGCAAGGACTCGCCGCCGAAGAACGCGGGCTTCTGCGACAAAGAAGGCGCAAAGCTCCTGGTCCGGCCCGACGACATGCCCGAGAAGGTCGCCCAGCGGCTGAGCGAGTACGAGAGCAAGACCTCGCTTCTGGCCGGCTACTACCAGCAGGGCGGCCTCATCCGCGCCGTCAACGGCGTCGGCACGGTCGACGAAGTAGAGCAGCGCATCAGCGATGCGTTAAAATAGCGCGCCAGATGGCCCAACTGACCAAATCGCGGTGGCCGTAGTGGCGGGCGGCATCGAGCTCAAGACCCCCGACGAGCTCGCGTTCATGCGCGAGGCGGCGCTCATCACCTACGAAGCGCTCGAGGCGATGGAGAAGGCCGTCGAGCCCGGCATCTCGCTCGACGAGCTGGACGCCATCGGCGAGAAGGTGACCTTGAGCCGCGGCGGCATCTGCGCCTTCAAGGGACTCTACGGGTTTCCCAAGAACGTCTGCATCTCGGTGAACGAGCAGGTGGTGCACGGCATCCCCACCCGCCGCAAGCTCGTCGAAGGCGACCTGGTCAAGCTCGACTACGGCGTCATCAAGCACGGCTACTACGGCGACTCTGCCCGCACCGTTCCGGTGGGCAAGGTCTCGGCCGAGGCGCAGAAGCTCCTGGACGAGACGCGCCAGGCGCTGGAAAAAGGCATCGCCGCCATGACCCCCGGCAACCGCATCAGCGACATCGGCGCGGCGGTCGAAGGGCATGTGGCGCCGTTCGGCTACGGCATCGTCCGCGACTACGTCGGCCACGGCATCGGCAAGAAGCTCCACGAGGACCCGCAGGTCCCCAACTACGGCCCCGCGCTCTGGTCGCGCGGACAGCCGAACCCGCGCTTGCGGCCGGGAATGGTCCTGGCCATCGAGCCGATGATCAACCTGGGCACGCACGAAGTGGAGACGCTGCCCGACGGCTGGACGGTCGTCACCCGCGACGGCAAGATCTCCTCGCATTGGGAGCACACCATCGCGGTCACCGAGACCGGTCCAAAGGTGCTGACACGACCATGATCGCTTTGCTCGCCGCAGGCCATCTCTACGTCACGCTCGGTAAGCTGCTCTTCCTCGTTCCCGCTTCGGAAAAAGCCTGCGGAATCTCCTCGCTGCGCTTCGGTCCCGCGAGCGGGCAGTGGGACAGCGGCGCGAGCCCTCCCAAGGCCGACTGCGAGTTCAAGCAGTTCGTCCAGCCCGGCGCGCTCATCCCCGTCTGGGGCGAGACCGAGAAGAAGTTCGACGAGCTCAGCGTGACGTACCAGGTGGCGGGTCAGGCTCCGGACGACAAGCCGCAGACGGTCTCGCTCAAGCCCGAGACGCTGACGCCTCTGGCTTCCGCGAAGCTCTCCGCGACGGCCAAGAAGGTGAAGAGCAGCGTGCGGCTCGAGGTGAAGAACACCGGCGACGCCGCGGTGCTCCTCGGCGATGCCGCCGCGGCGCGCGGCAAGCCTACGGACAGCTGCGTGGGCAACGGCCCCAGCATCGCGTTGGCGCCGGGCGAGACGCTAGTGGACCAGCGACCGGGGCTGCTCTCTCCGTCGATGAAGGCCTGGGTAGCGGTCTTCACCAGCGAGAAGGCCTGCCGCTGGACCGAAGTCGGCATCCGCCACTGAGCCTCAGCTCTTCCGGCAGGGCGCTCCCGAGCGCAAGCCGTGGCCCCAGGCGAACAGGAGGAGGCAAGCCAGCGTCCGTGAACCGCGCACAAGAGAAGGTGTGCCACGGCACTTGACAGGTGACAACCCCACTGCTAAAAGCCCGCCTCCCTTCGTTCCGGGGTGGCCCCAGCCGCTGTACGGCGGCAGTCGGGGTTCGGAGCAGAGGGAAAGAGAATTTCCGTTCGTGAGCAGGCGAGAAGCTCGCCCGGCTGGAGGATGCCGTGAAGGTCCGTGCGTCGGTGAAGAAGATCTGCGTGAAGTGCAAGGTGATCCGCCGCAAGGGCGTGGTCCGCGTGATCTGCTCCGCGAACCCCCGTCACAAGCAGCGGCAAGGCTAGGGGCAGAACGAATGGCGCGTATTGCAGGAGTCGACATTCCCCGCGAGAAGCAGATCCAGATCTCGCTCCAGTACCTCTATGGCATCGGCATCACGTCGGCGAAGAAGATCTGCGCCGCGGCTGCCCTGGACCCGACCAAGCGGACCAAGGACCTCACGGAAGACGAGCTCCACCGCATCCGCGAGGAGCTCGAGAAGAGCTACAAGGTCGAAGGCGACCTGCGCCGCGAGGTCTCGCTCAACATCAAGCGCCTGATGGACCTGGGCTGCTACCGCGGACTCCGCCACCGCAAGGGCCTGCCGGTCCGCGGCCAGCGCACTCACACCAACGCCCGCACCCGCAAGGGCCCGAAGCGCGGCATCGTCCGCCGCGCTGTCGCGGCGCCCGCCAAGTAAGGGGAATGTAAAGCCATGGCCGAAGAACAAAAGCCGCCCGCAGCAGCGCCAGCCGCCGCCCCAGCCGCAGCAGCACCTGCTGCCGCCGCCGGAGCGCCCGCGACCGCTGCCGATCGCAAGGCGAAGAAGAAGTCCAAGAAGAACGTGCAGACGGGCATCGTCTTCATCCAGAGCACGTTCAACAACACCATCATCACCATCACCGACGTGAGCGGAAACGTGCTCTCGTGGTCGTCGGCAGGCGCGCGCGGCTTCAAGGGCTCGCGCAAGTCGACGCCGTTCGCGGCGCAGGTTGCCGCCGGCGATGCCGCCGCCAAGGCCATGGAGCACGGCCTGAAGAACGTCAGCGTGCTGGTGAAGGGTCCGGGCGCGGGCCGTGAGTCGGCGCTGCGCGCGCTGGCCGCCGCCGGCCTCAAGGTGACGCTCATCCGGGACATCACGCCCGTCCCGCACAACGGCTGCCGTCCGCCCAAGCGCCGTCGCGTTTAAGGAGATCTGAATGGCTCGCTATACCGATTCCGCCTGCCGTATCTGCCGGCGCGAAAATTTGAAGATGTATCTGAAGGGCGACCGCTGCTACACGGACAAGTGCGCCATCGAGCGCCGTCCGTATCCGCCCGGGCAGCACGGCCAGGGCCGCGCCAAGTTCTCCGAGTACGGCGTGCAGCTGCGTGAGAAGCAGAAGGTGAAGCGCCTCTACGGTCTGCTCGAGAGCCAGTTCCGCGGGTACTACCACCGCGGCTCGGCGGCCAAGGGCAAGACGGGCGAGAACCTGCTGCAGTATCTCGAGCAGCGCCTCGACAACGTCGTCTTCCGCCTCGGCTTCGCCGACACTCGCGCCGAAGCCCGGCAGCTGGTGCGCCACGGACACTTCCGCGTCAACGAGCGCAAGGTCAACATCCCGAGCTTCCAGGTGAAGGTCGGCGACGTGGTTGCGGTCAAGGAGAAGAGCCGCAAGATCGTGCGCATCAACGAGGCCCTCGAGGCCGTCGATCGCCGCGGCATCCCCGGCTGGCTGGACCTGGACAAGGGCGGCTTCAAGGGCACCGTGAAGTCAGCGCCGTCGCGCGACGACATCACCATGCCCATCCAAGAGCAGCTGATCGTCGAACTGTATTCGAAGTAATCGTTCTCGCGCGGGCCCTCTCCAGCAGAGGGCCTGCGTTGCCGTTATGATCTGGCAGCACTTGCGCGTCTGACCCAATGGAGCCGGCAATCTCGCCGGAGTAGGGCGGCGCATCGAAGGAGAAACACGTGGCTGAAGCATTGACTGCAAAGAATTGGCGCGACCTGATCAAGCCCCGCGGCTTGCACGTCGATCAAGACTCCCTCACCGACACCTACGGCAAGTTCGTCGCTGAGCCGCTCGAGCGCGGCTTCGGCATCACCCTCGGCAACGGCCTGCGCCGCGTGCTGCTCTCCAGCCTGCAGGGCGCGGCCATCATCAGCGTCCGCATCGAAGGCGTCGAGCACGAGTTCTCGACCATCAGCAACGTCGCCGAAGACGTCACCGACATCATCCTGAACTTGAAGGAAGTCCTCCTGCGCATGCACACGCAGGAAGAGAAGACCATCCGCATCGAAGTGGAAGGCCCCAAGGAAGTGAAGGCGGGCGACATCATCGTCGACGGCGACGTCGAGGTGCTGAACCCGGGCCACCACCTCTTCACCGTCAGCGAAGGCGGACGGGTGCGCATGGAGATGCAGTGCCGCCGCGGCCGCGGTTACCAGCCGGCGGAGCGGAACAAGGTCCTGGGCGCGCCCATCGGCGTCATGCCCATCGACTCGCTCTTCAGCCCCATCAAGAAGGTCAACTACCAAGTCACCAACGCCCGCGTCGGTCAGGCAACTGACTACGACCGCCTCTCGCTGGAGATCTGGACCAACGGCGCCGTGACCCCGGCCGACGCAGTGGCCTTCGCCGCCAAGATCGTCAAAGAGCAGCTCTCCATCTTCATCAACTTCGACGAGGCCGAGGAGCCGGCGCCGGTCGAAGCGGTGAAGTCGGAGGAGAAGCTCAACGAGAACCTCTTCCGCTCGGTCGACGAGCTGGAGCTCTCGGTCCGCTCGGCCAACTGCCTGCAGAACGCCAACATCAAGACCATTGGCGACCTCGTGCAAAAATCAGAAGCCGAGATGCTGAAGACCAAGAACTTCGGCCGCAAGTCGCTGAAGGAGATCAAAGAGATCCTGGCCGAGATGGGCCTCTCTTTGGGCATGAAGCTCGACAACTGGCCGCCGAAGCCGCCCGCCGCGGTCGCGCCGGTCTTGAAGCAGTAACTCTTTTCTAGAAGCCTGGAGCTAGACCATGTCTCGCCACGCCAACGCCGGCCGCAAGCTCAGCCGCAATACCAGCCACCGCAAGGCGCTGCTCGACAACCTCGTGCGCGCAGTGATCCTCGCGGAGAGCATCCGCACCACCACGCCCAAGGCCAAAGAGACGCGCCGGCTGATCGAGAAGGTGATCACCAGGGCGAAGTCGAACACGCTGGCGGCCCGGCGCATCGTGCACAAGACCGTGCGCGACCA
>DATBAA010000006.1:0-5388 GCA_036271755.1 Myxococcales bacterium
GGGAAGATCCAGCGCGGCGAGGAAGTGACGGCGATCCGCAAGAGAGAGAAGGGCGTGGCGGTCAGCCATCGCAACTTGAAATCGGGACAGGTGAAGACCATTCAAGCCGACTATGCGATCTGCACGCTGCCCTTCAACATCCTCTCCGGCATCGACAGCGATCTCAGCCCGGAAGTGCAGGCGGCCTTGAAGCGGGTCAAATACGAGCACTCGCTGAAGGTCGCGTTCGAGGCGCCGCGCTTCTGGGAGCAGGAGCAGATCTACGGCGGCATCTCCTATTTGAAAGGCGATACCGGAGTGGTCTGGTATCCGAGCCACGGCTTTCATTCGGCCACCGGCGTGGTGGTCGGCTCCTATGCCAACGGCGAGGGCGCGCAGCGGCTGGCGATGAAGCCGTTGAAGGCCCGCATCGACGCCGCGCGAGCCGCCGTCGAGACGGTGCATCCGGGCGCGTCGCAGTACTTGCGCAATGGCATCAATGTCACCTGGGAGCACGTTCCCTATAGCCTGGGTCCCTGGGTCTCGCCCTGGGGAGAGCAGGCGTTCGGCAATTCGGTCCATGTCAATGAAGCTTCGGATTACAAGCTGCTCAACCAGCCCGACGGACCCGTCTACTTCGCCACCGCCAACCTGAGCCAGACGCCCGGTTGGCAAGAGGGCGCCGTCCTCTCCGCGCATCGGGTGCTGGGGATGATCGGCGAGCGCGCTCAATCTCGTTGAAGGAGCAAACATGAAGAGAATCTTCGTCTGCCTCTTGATCCTGGCCGGCCGCGCTTCCGCAGCCGATGACGTGGCCCGGCTGCCGCTGGTCAACAGCGACTTTCCCATCTCCGCCGCGGTCACCGTGCGCAGCGATCTCGACCTCGTCTTCCTCAGCGGCGCGTTGCCGAAAGCCACCAACACCGACGCGCCCAAGGGCACGCCGCCCGTCTTCGGCAACATGGAGCAGCAGACGGTGAGCTGCCTCACCTCATTGAAGGCCACGCTCGCGCGGATGGGCCTGGGAATGGGCGACGTGGTGAAGATGAACGTCTTCATGGTGCCCGACAAAGAGGGCAAGCTCGACTTCGCCGGCTTGATGGCCGGCTACACGCAGTTCTTCGGCACCAAGGATCAGCCCAACAAACCCGCGCGCAGCGCCGTGGGCGTGGCCGCGCTGGTGGCGCCCGGAGCGATGGTGGAGATCGAAGTGATCGCCGCCAAGCCCAGGTAGGACACACGTCCTGTATTTTGTTGTCTCTTCAAGCAAGCGCCCTGGGTCTTGTGCCTACGACGAGGCCGTGACGGTCTCCTCAAAACCCACGAGTGACTTGACCCATGAAACGCTTCAACGCGTTGGTATCTTGTTGTCTATTGGTTGCCGCTTGCGGCGGTGAAGTCGAATCCGCCGCGGCTCGCGCTGCCCCCAGCCCCGAGTCGAAGAGCGGCACCGTTCCCAACCCCACGCCGCCGCCCGCATGCTGGGACGGCATCACCCTGCCCAGGCCAGCAATCGAGCCGAGCCCATTGCCTGAGCTGGCCTCCCAGTACAACGCTTGGAAGGCAGCGGCGGCGCAGTACCAGATCGACGCGACGGCCTTCAGCGACGTGGCTGCCGCGCATGCCGCCGTCTACCAGGCCGCCGTTGGCGGAATTGTCGGCACGTCCTGCACCTCCGACGCGCAGTGCGCCACCGGCTCGGACGAGTTCATTGGTTCGTGCCACATCTACTATCAAGTCGGGCAGTGCGGCGTGGTCGACTTGAACCCCATCGGCGACGGCCCGCAGCCGCCGCCGCAGCCCGTGGCGACCTGCGCCGACTTCACCTGCTCGTCGTCGCTGTACCAGTGCTCTTTGGAATTGAACACCAACGGCTTTGCCTGCGTGCTCAATCGCTGCAGCGTCAACAGCGGCGGAGTGGGTGGTGGCGGAGGCGGTGGTGGCGGCGGAGGAGGCGGTGGTGGTGGCAAGGCCACCGGCACTTAAGCTGGCCGCTTGAAAAAGGCGCCGGCCGGGTCCCGGCGCCTTTCACTTCCATCCGCCTCTACGGCTTGTGCGGCGTCGCCAGATACCTTAGCCAGAGTGTGTTGTTGTTCAAACGCTTGATTGACTTCAAAGTGAGATGCTTCGCCATTCGCCGCGTGTGACCCGGCTCGGCGTCGAACATGGTCGGGGTGCTCATCGAGCCGTCCGCCACCGGAACGATGACGTGGCTCAACTCGTCGATCAATCCTGCTTTCAAGAACGAGCCATTGACCGTACCGCCGCCGTCGATGCGGGCGCGCTTGATGCCGAAGAGCGACCGCAATTTCCTCAGCGCGACGTGCAAGTCGATCTCCGAAGCGCCGGCGAAGATGTAGGAGACCTGGACGCTGCGCAGATGGTCCAGGTATTCGCCGGAGACCTTCTCGGTGAGCACTTCGACCACGTGCTCGGTGTCGGTCATGTTGGTTTCCCAATTGCACTTGCCGGACGGGTCGATTCCCACCGCATACGTCTTGGCGTCGGGCTTGCCGACGAAGTCCGTCTTGGGAATGCGAAAGGTGCCCTTGCGCTTCTTGCGCGGCTTCTGGCTGGAAAACTCCTGGAAGGTGGTGCGGCCGACGATCCAGGCGTCGACCTTGATCTTCGCCGCCGGCTCCTCGAAGAAACGCGGCGCGTGGGCAATGCCCCAGCGGCTCGATTGAATGCGCCCGTCGACCGAGCTCATGGTGTGGCAGATGACGAAGGGCCTCATCGCGTTCCTTTCGGGTGCCGCCCGATGATCTCGTACGCCTCCGGCAAGGTGCTCACGATGTGGACGTTGGGCCGCTGCGCGGTGCCAAAGGTTTGAAACATGCGCGCGAGCCCGAAGCTGAGCGTCCCCGGCTGGGCGATGAGCACCTGCAGCGCCTTTCTGTCGAACATGGGCGGCGCGGTGGCCATGCTGCGCAGCGCATCGGTGGGCAGGTCGATCTTGCTCACGGAGCTGAGGTCGAAGATGTGTGAGAACCAGGGCGACCAGCCGGGCAAGGCGTCGAGCTCTTCGCGCCCGCGGACAAAGTCCTGGACGGTGACGGTGCCGTGAAAGCGGATCAGCACCGTCTCATGTGCGACGTCGACGGACGTGCTGAATGCCATGACCTGCTCATTGTAGCATCGGTAGTGGTAGCCTGATCAGGTGCGTTGCCCGCTTTGCGAGACCGAAAACCCCGGCGACGCCGCCGAGTGCGCCAACTGCGGAAAGCAGCTGCACACCGACGCCGAGCTGCTCGAGGACGTGAGCCCCATCGAAGGGCTGGAAGAGACGCTGCGCGATCCGGCGGAGAGCGCCACCGGCTACATCGACACGTTGGCCGACCTGCAGCAGACCCAGCTCGCCAGCCGCGATCTGCGCATCCAGGACGAGCTGGTTCCGGGCGTCGAGCGCACCCAGCTGACCGCCGACGAGAGCGCGCCGTCGAACTGGACGGTGGGCAACGTCGACCTGGACATGGGCCGCGAGCGGGACCTGGAGCCGCGCACCGCCCGGCCACAAGACACCGGCACTTGCCCGTGGTGCGGAGCTGCCGCGGCCGGGGCAGTCTGCGACGCCTGCGGGCGAAGGCGATCGCGCTACACCACCGCCCCGGCCGCCGCGGTGGCCGCGACGAGCGAGGAGACGGTGCTCTGCCCGGCGTGCTTCTCCCGCGTGCCCGCCGGCGCGCGCTGCGGCGAGTGCGGCGTGCCCTTCGGACCAAGAGAGAATTGACGCGGGCCTGATCGTAGGGGTACGAGCGCGCATGGATCTCCGTTCTCTCCAAGACGAGCTCGCGGTGCTGGCTCCGGCGGCGCGCGAGCGGCGCTCCGTCGATGGCTTCATGCGCGCCGCGCTGACCGGCTTCGCCTGGGCAATCCTCGCGGGCGTCTGCGGCAAGCTCTTTTGGGATTCGGCGAGGCTGCCGCTCTTCTTCTACCCGCTCGCGCTGCTCGACCTGATGCTGCTCTGGGACGGCGCGCGCAGCTACCTGCAAGCCCGCAAGGACCTGCGCCGCGAGCTGCTCCTGGAAGAGCGCGTGCGCCAGCTGCGGTTACAGCTGGGCATCGACGAGCCGGCCGGGCCCGCGCGCATCGAGGCCGCCTGATGGCCGGCCGCTTCATCGTCTTCGAGGGGCTGGACGGCGCCGGCACCACCACCCAGGCAAAGCTCTTGGCCGAGCGGGTGCAGAAGCAGGGACGCACCGTCTATCTCGCCCACCAGCCCAGCGAAGGTCCGGCGGGGCTGCTCATCCGGCAGATCCTCGCCGGCCGCACCGCCACGCCGCAGGCCGACGGCAAGCTGGCGGTGGTGGACGAGCGGGTGATGGCGCTGCTCTTCGCCGCCGACCGCCTCGATCATCTGGGGGCGCAGATCGAGCCGCGCCTGGCCCGCGGAGAGGATGTCATCCTCGACCGCTACACCTTGAGCTCGCTGGCCTATCAGGGCGCGTCGGTCTCGCACGAGTTCATCGCCCAGGCCAACCGCTTCGCCCGCAAGCCCGACTTGACGCTCTTCTTGTACGTGCCGTCGGCCATCGCGCTCGACCGCGTGCGCTCGCGCGGCGCCAAGCTCGAGCGCTACGAGACCGCGCAGCAGCTCCTGGTCATCGAGCGGGAGTATTCGCGGCTGGTCGGCACGCTGGCCTCGGTCGTCTCCATCGACGGGACGCGGCCCATTGCCGACGTGGCCGAGCAGTGCTACGCGGCCTTGCAACAGCAACTCGGTTGAACCCGTGCCCATCGACCTCGCGCGCCTCGAAGAGCTGCAGATCGTGCGCAAGATTCGCGAGACCGTGCGGCGGTGGTGGGGCGTCGAGCTGTCGTTCACCGATGCCAATGGGTTCGTGCTCGACCACGGCAAGGGCATCATCATTCCGCCGCAGAACCGCATCTGCACCAGCTGCCTGAGCGACGCCGAGGGGCTGCGCCGCTGCAACGAGAGCATCGAGAAGGCGGTGGTGAAGCTCTCGCACGGCACGCAGATGCTCGGGCCTTGCCACATGGGGCTCAACATCATCGGCACGCCCATCCAGTCCGGCGGCGAGCGCACGGGCTCGCTCTTCGCCTGCGGCTTTCTCGTCGAGGAGAAGGCCGAGGCTTCGCGCGGGCAGGCGGACGAAGAGGTGCGCGCGCTGCGCCTGAAGGTCGACGAGCGCGCCTTCGACAGCGTGCAGCGCATCGAAGCCCGCGAGGTGCCGCGGCTGGCCGACTTGATGGACGCCACGGTCGAAGAGATCGACGCCGTCAACGCGGCGGTCGCGCAGCGCGAGAAGCGCATCCGCGACCTGCAGGACGAGCTGGGCGGCCGCTACCGCTTCGCGGACATCATCGGCAAGAGCGAGCCGATGCAGCGCTTGTACGGGCTGCTCGACAAGCTGGTGGCCAGCGACGTCACGGTGCTCATCCACGGAG
>DATBAA010000007.1:0-3662 GCA_036271755.1 Myxococcales bacterium
GAGCCACACCGCCGCCGCCAGAGTCATGGCCACCTCGCTGGCCACCGTCGCCACACAGACGCCCACCCCGCCATTGTGGAGCTTCGATTGGAACCAAGGAATGAGGAAGGGATCGAGCGCTGCGCTGATCGCTACGCAGCCGAGCTGGCTCAAAGCCCAGCCGCGCTGGCGGCCCGCCGACGAGAGGCAGCAGCCGAGCGTCATGGAGAAGTAGGCCAGGAAGACGAAGCCCGACAGCACCTTCAGGTTTTGCTCGGCCTGGGCGAAGGAGTCGCGGCTGAAGATGCGGGTGCCCAGATCTGGATAGAGCGCGCAGCCGAGCGCGAGCGGCACGGCCAGCGCCGTCGCGCTGCGTAAAGCTCCGCGCCCGAGACGGAACCAGGCCTCGCGATCTTCGGTCCAGAGGCGCGACATCGTCGGGTAGAGCGAGGTGATGAGCGCGCTCGCGGGCAGCGTCAAAGGACCGATCAGCTTTCGAGCCGCGGCGTGCCAGCCGACCACCTCCGGCGGAGAGAGCCGCGCGAGCAGCACGGCGTCGACGCTCGACTGCAGCGCCAGCGAGACGCCGAGAAAGAGAAAGGGCGCGCCGGCAGCGGTCAAGAGCAGCAGCGAATCGCGGCTGATGGTGACTCGACCCAGCGGAACCGCGCGCAGGAACAAGGCGGCGGCGGCAAGTCCGATGACGGCCGCCACGATCTGCGCCCAGAGCGCTTGCGTGAGCCCGAAGCCGAGCAGCAGCACCGGCACGACCAGCAGCGCCATCAGCAGCTGCGAGCCCACCTGCCCCACCGCCGCCAGATCGGTGCGCTCGAATCCGCGGATGGCGTTCTGGCAGCCGCCGGCCAGCGCCGCCAGGGTGAACGCGACCGCGACGTACCCCAGCGTGAGCCGCTGATCGTGATCGTAGCCCAGCAGGACGCAGCCCGCGTAGAGCACCGCCGAGACGGCCAGGGAGGTGACCGCGCGCCAGGCGAGGCTGGTGCCCAGCATCGCGCCCGCGCGGGTGCGGTCCTGCGCGATCAGCGCCGGCAGCGCGGTGCTTTGGCCGAAGTCCACCAGCAAGAAGCCGAACGAGCAGAGCGTGGTGGCGAGGTAGATGTAGCCCAGGTCGGCCGGGCCCAGGTAGCGGCCCATGACGGCGTTGACCAGCACCGAGAGCGGCGCCGCCAGGATCTGCCCCACGACGAGGAAGGCCGTGTTCTTGAAGACGAGGCGGTGCGCGCCGGACGCGGCGGCCACTTAAGCGAGCACCTTTCCCAAGGAGACGTGAAGCTGGCTCACCACCAGCTTGATCAAGCTCTGCAGCTCTTCGGGGGCGATGCGCAGCTCGGTGCTCAAACGCTGCCGCAAACCCAGCACCAGCGTCTCGCGTTCTTTCACCAGCCAGCGCGCCGCGGTCGAGCGGCCCACCCGATAGACGGACGCCAGCTGATCGATGCCCAGGCCGTCGACGTAGTGCAGCCGCAAGAGCGAGCGCGAGCGCTTTGGCAGCGCGGCGAGCTCCTCCTTGAAGCAGCGCTCGAACGCCGGCCGGTAGCGGTCCTTGATGATCTGCAGCTCGGGCGAAACCTCGGCGGCTTTGTCGAGCAGCGACGGATCGTCCTTGGCGCGCGGGCGAAGCTTGAGACCCAAGCGTACGGCCGAGGCGCGCAGCCAGGCGTTCAAAGGACCCTCGCCTCGATAGGTGGCAATGGCTGGAGTCTTGCCCACCAGCAGACTCACTTGCAGCGTCTGCAGCACCTCGTCAAAGAAAGCCGGCGAAGGATCGATGCGGCGCAGCGCGCTTCTGGTTTCTTCTTTCAGCCGCTTCACCAACCCGGCGACGGCTAGCGGGTCGCCGCGCGCGGCCGCCTGGGCGAGCACGAGATCGTCTTTGCTCGCCGGATCCTTCTCGCCTACCTTCTTGGCCGATGGCATGCCTGGGAGAAAATACCATCAGCGCCTTCCTGGGCGGGACGCTTCCCGAGGCGCGTGTCGCATTGGTGGAGTCGCACTTGGACGAGTGCGCCGACTGCCGGCGGCTGCTGCGCTTCACGGCGGCCGGGCCCGAGCGCCTCGAGGCTGGCGCCGATGCCGGTGGCTATATCGTCGAATCGGTGCTGGGCGCGGGCGGAATGGGCGTGGTCTATGCGGCGCGCGATCCGCTGCTGCGGCGGCGGGTGGCGCTGAAGATTCCGCTGCTGGATCCGCGGCTCTCCCAACCGTTCCTCGCCGAGGCGCGGGCGATGGCCAGGGTCTCGCACCGCAACGTCGTGACCATCTATCGCATTGGCGAGCTGCCGGACCTGGGCGTGTTCATCGCCATGGAGCTGATCGAAGGCCGGACGGCGTGGCAGTGGCTCTTGGAGAAGCCGGACGCGGCGGAGGTGGCGCGGGTCTTTCTGCAGGCCGCGCAGGGTCTGGCGGCGGTGCATCGCGCGGGGCTCATCCATCGCGACTTCAAGCCGGAGAATCTCCTGATTGGAGCCGACCAGCGCGTCTGCGTCTCGGACTTCGGAGTCGCGCAAGCAGCGGCCCCGTCTGGTCTGGTCCTGGGAACCCCGGCGTACATGGCGCCCGAGCAGCTGCGCGGCGAAGCGGTCGACGAGCGCGCCGATGTCTTCAGCTTCTGCGTCGCCTTGTCCGAAGCGATGAACGGCGCGCGGCCTGCCGCTGGTCAAGCCTTGGGCGCTGGAGCGCTGGCCGGGCTGATTCGCAGAGGCCTCGCCGCGGACCGCACGCAGAGACCGATGATGGCCGAGCTGATCGCCCAGCTCACTCGAGAAACGTCCAATCGACGCGCGGGTTGATGGCCTTGGCCTTGGCTAGATCCGATGCGGCGCGCTGTTGCAGCAGCGGGTCTTTCGTCTTCGCGGCCAGGCGCTCTTCGAGGGAGGCTTTCAATGCCAGCGCCTCGGCCCAATCTGCGTGCAGCGAGAGCGCCTCATCCACCGCGGCGAGTCCGGCGCGCGGATCGTCGAGCAGCAGCGAGGTCCGCGCGGAGAGCAGGTGGCTGAGCGGCCAGCGCGGCGACTCTTGCAAGAGCGACTTCGCGAGCGCAAGCGCGGCGGCACCGCGCTGTTCGGCGAGCGCGAGGCGGCCGCGCAGGTAGTGCGTCTCCGCGGTCACCGCCGGTCCATCGGAAGCAGCGATCAGAACCTCTGCCCGCGCCGCGCGTGGGTCCTGGCCGCTCTGGGCCAACGCGGCCGCTTGCAGCGTACGGATCCAGGCTTCGACGCGCTGGAGGATGGGCGCTGGACGGGCGCCCTGCTCTTTGCGGCAGGCTTCGGCGGCAGCGTCGAAGGCGGCCAAGGGGTCTGCTCCGGCGGCCACCGCCTGCGTCGCCCGAGTCAGCTGAGCCTGGCAGCGCAGCCAGCCGGAGACCACCGCCATCTCCGCGTTGGCCTCGCGCGCCTGTTGCGCCCGCGCCTCCTGCCCGGCGATGGCCGCGCTCGCATCCTGGCCATGCGCCAAGAGCCAGCGCGCCTGGACGCGCTCGAGACGGCTCAAGGTGAGCGAGCCCAGAAAGCCCTCGGGCCGCAGCTCGATCGATCGCAGCAGCGCCTTCTTGCCCTGGGCGATGCTCCCGCTGGGATCCTGGCCGTGCTCGGCCTCGTAGAAGGCCACGCTCATCAGCGAGATGCCCATGCGCAAGAAGCCCTCCGGCGCCACCGGGTCGAGCG
>DATBAA010000008.1:0-7266 GCA_036271755.1 Myxococcales bacterium
CGGCGTGGCCGAGCCGGAGTCGAACGTCGAGCCGCAAGGGCCCGCGGTGTACTCGAGCTGGTAGCTGGCGGCGGTGCCCGTGTCGCCGTTGTCGCCGACGTCGGTGAAGGCGACGTCGACGGAGGTCAGGGTCGGATTCTCCGCGGTCAGCGTGAACGGCCCGGGCGGGGTGGTGTCCGGCGGCGCGTCCGGCGCCCTGGTGTCGAGCTCGGCCACGTTGGACCAGGAGGCATCGCCGTCGGTGTCGCTGACCTTGATCGCGCCGCAGTACGCGCTCGTGGCGAAGAGGCCGGTGACCTGGAGCTGCTGACCGCTGGCCGGACCTTCGTCGAGGATCATCGCGCCGCCCGCCGCGGCGACGTCGCTGCCGAACTGCGGGCAGCCAGTCTCGGGCTTGACGATGTACGCGAGCGTGAAGTCGCCGGCGGTGGTCCCGGGCTGGAAGGACGGCGCCGAGAAGGCCAGCAGCGCCGAGGTGGTGGCCAGCGCGCCCGACTGCGCCACGTCGATGAGCCGCAGCGGCGGCAGCGCGACGTTGGAGATGGCCGAAGCGGTTCCGGCAGCGTCGATGGACTCGATGGCCACGCAGCTGAAGAGGCCGTCGTTGGCGATGGGAACGATGGCCAGATACGACTGCGCGCTGCCCGGCGCGCCTGGCGCCGGCGGATCGTCTTCGGGAATTGCGGTGGCGAAGCTCGCCTGGGTGATCGGGCAGCCACTGTCGATGCCGTAGCGGATCTGGTAGCTGGCCACCGCGCCGCCCTGCGAGTCGGCCGGGGCGCTCCAGGTGACCATCGTCTGCTGGCTGACGGAGTCGGGATTGCTGGTCGCCGTGGTGCCGTCGATGACCGCGCGCAGGTCAGCGATCGCTCCCGGCGGCGTGGGGTTCGTGGTGCCGCCATCGGTGCTGGTGGTGACGGTGAGGACGGCGCTGAAGACCACGTTGGGGACTTCGTCGGCGACGCGCTCGAGGAAGCAGTAGGTGGTGCCGGGCGTGAGGCCGGTGGCCTGCGCCGTCTCGGTGGTGCCGCCGGGCAGCGGAGCGCCGAGGTCGAGCGCGGTGCCGCTCCCGAAGTTGGCGGAGCCGAAGCCCGCGCAGGCCGCTCCCGACTGGAAGCTGATGCCGCGCGCGGTGGCGGTGCCGGTCTCGCCATCGTCGCCAGAGGCAACCCAGGCGAGGTCGATGGTGGTGGTGGTGATCGCGGTCTCCTGCAGCACCGGAACGGCGGGCGGAGTGTTGTCGGTGACCGCGGCCGCGGTGGTCGTGGCGGTGGCGACGTTGGAGAGCGCCGAGAAGTTCGGCACCTCGTCGGCGGCGCGCATCATGAAGCAGTAGGAGGTGCCGGCGGTGAGGCCGCTGACGGGCACGTTCTCGGTAGTGCCCGCGGCGTGCGGCGCGGCGACCGGAACCACCAGCGTGCCAGTGGCGAAGTTGGCCGCGGTGTTGGGGCAGGCTGCTCCCGCGAGGTAGCGGATCTCATATGCGGTGGCGGTGCCGGTGGCTCCGTCGTCGCCGGGGGCGGTGAAGCTCAAGGTGACGCCGGTGGCGGTGATGGAGCCGGGGACGACGCTCAGGTCGACGACTGCGGAGGGCGGCGTCGTGTCGGTCCCGGTCCCGGCGGTCGCCGTGGTGAAGTGGATCACGAGCGGCGACGCCAGCGCCTGGCCGGACGAGTCGGTGGCCGTGAGCGTGAACGTATAGGCCGTGCCGGCGGCGAGCAGCGCGTTCGGGGAGAAGAGCGCCGCGACGTCCTGATAGCTGGCCGTGAAGGCGACGGCGGGGCTGAACGAAGCGACGACCGACGATTGCAGCGGCGCGCTGCTGAAGGTCAGTCCAACGCTCGCGTTGGTCGCGACGCCGGTGGCGCCGTCCGTGATCGAGGTGGCGGTGACCGCGAAGGCGCCCGCGTTGTTCGAATCGTTCCCGCAGGCAACCATCGCTGCAGCTGCCACCAGCGCGCAAGAGAGCGCGCGAGTCTTCGACCCCATCATTTTTCCAGCTCCGCTCCGAGATCCCCGGAGCCCCTATACACGACCTGTCCGGGCCGGGGTAAGTGCGGCTGACGGTCACAGTCACGTGGTACCAAGGTCGGATGATTCTTGCGCTGCTCCTCGCCGCGGCTCCCCAGATCACCTTCCAAAGCTCGCATCTCTCGTCCCCGGAGGAGTTCGCGCTCTCGCCCGACGGGCACCTGCTCGCGGCCTGGGTGAACACCGAGCTGCGCACGCGGGTGTGGGATCTCGACACCTTCCAGCTCTTGCGCGTCTTCGGCAACGAGCGGACGCAGCGCGCGGCGTTCAGCGCGGACAGCAAGCTGCTGCAGATCGGAAGCGACTGGTTCGACCTGGCCAGCGGCGCTGCCGTCACGGCGTCCAGCGAGCTCGCGAAAGCGGTCGCGACGCCCGCCAACTCTCCGCTGAAGGATCCGCAGGCCTGGGGCTACGGCGCCGGCGGCAAGCTCCTTCTCGGCGCGTCCAACCAGGAGATCGTGGTGCTCGACCCGGCGACCATGGCCATCAAGACGCGCTTCGCCTCGCCGGCTCCGGGCGCCGCCGCGAAGCTCTCCAAGGTTCCGCTCCTGCCGCAAGTGCCGGTGGGTCAGCGCGCGGCGTTCGTCATCGTGCAGGGGCAGATCGTGCACCTGGATCCGGTCTCGCTCGTTCCGTCGGCGCCGGTCGCCATTTTGGACGAGCACTCGTTTCCGGAGGTGCTGGTGGTCCGGCCCGACGGCAACATCGCCATCACCGTGCACGACCGCGCGGGCCTCATCTACGACGACGAGATGTTCACCGCCTTCGACGCCTGGACCGGCGCGCAGCTCTTCCGCTTCGGCGGATCGCAAGGTGAGCCGCCGGACGTGCACTTCACGCCCCAGGGCCACCTCGTCTGGGCGAGCGCGGGCATCCGCAACGGCAATGAGCTCTACGAAGGCCAGGTGACGCGGGTCTTCGACGTCGGCGCCGCGCGAGAGCTCTTGTCCGAGCCGGTGGCCTTTGGCCAGCTCTCACCGGACGCGCGCTTCATGGTGCAGATCGTCGACAACTCGCTGCAGCTCCGCTCGGTTGCGACGGGAGCAGTTCAACCGGTCACGCAGCCCCCGAAGGACGGGGGCGTCTTCATTGAGTATCCGAAGGACGGCCGATGGTCGCGCGATGGCCGGATGTTCGCCGGCCGCCTGGCTGACACCGGGTACATCATCTGGGACACGCTGAAGGGCACCTCGCCGCTCGAGTTGAACGACTCGAAGGAGCGCCTCTACGATCAGCCGGTCTTCAGCCCCGACGACTCGCTGCTCGCCGTCGACTTCAAGGCGCCCGGCTACTACGGCAACGAGCGGACCTACCGCATCTACGATCTGGCCAGCGGAAAGATCGTCTCCGAAGGCAAGGGCATTCCGCTCGCCTTCAGCCGCGACGGCCAGCAGCTCGCGCTCACCGAGTGGTCCAACCAGCCCAACGGAGCGGTGGTGGACGTGCACACCGGCGCCGTGCTCAAGCCGCTGTTCGAGAGAAACGTGCGCGAGGACTTCGGCGACGTCTTCGCGCTGGCGAACCGCTTCGACATCGAGGTCTTGAACCAGGGCTCGAACATCTATGCGCGCGAGCGGAATCTGGCCCGATCGCCGGACGGCGCGACCATTGCGCTGAGCGACACCGAAGGAGGGCTGAAGCTGATGGACGCAACCAGCCGCGAGGTGCGCAAGCAGATGGCGGCGCATCAGGGAGCGCTGGTGACGATGCGCTTCAGCCCCGATTCGAAGCGGCTCTTGACCTACGGCACGGACCGGGAGACCCATCTCTGGGACGTGGCGACGGGCGAGAAGATGGCCAGCTTCGTCGCCACCGGAGAGCCTTACAGAACGCCGCAGGAATTGCTCGCCTTCACGCCCGAGGGCTACTACTTCGGCCAGCGCGCGGCGGTGAAGACGCTGGCGGTGCACAGCGGCACGCAGGTGTTTCCCATCGGCCAGTTCGACGCCTGGCTGAACCGGCCGGACATCGTGCTGGCGCGGATCGGCGGCGCGGACAAAGAGACCATCGAATTCTACAAACTGGCGCACGAGCGGCGGCTGCGGAAGCTGGCGGTGGCCCCGGCTGCTCCTGCGCTGGTGTTGCCCGCCGTGCATCTGCATCGCGAGAAGCTGCGCGCTGTGGTGAAGGAGCGTCGTCTCTCCCCCGAGGTGCAGGCCGACGCCAACGGCGCGCCCGTTACAGGATTGCAGGTGGTTGCCAATGGCGTTCCGCTTTACGGGCCGAAAGGCACTCCGCCGGTTCAACGGCTTGAAATCGAGCTGGCCAATGGCGCCAACCGGCTGGAGATCACCGCGCTGGACTCGCTGGGCCGCGAGTCGACGCCAGAGCTCGTCGTCGTCAAGCTCGAGGCACCGCCAGCCAAACCGGATCTCTACGTGCTGGCCGTCGGCGTCTCCAAGTATGCGCAGGCCGACTATGCGCTGCAGTATGCGGCCAAGGACGCGCAGGATCTGCTCGACGGACTTGCCGGCGCCAAAGGCGTGAAGATGATGTACGGCAAGCTTCACCTGCGCGCCGTCGTCGACGCCGAGGCCACGCGCGAGAAGGTTGCCGCCGCCGCCAAAGAGCTCTTCTCACCGGCGCAGATCGACGATCGCCTGGTGCTCTTCTTCGCGGGCCACGGACTTCTCGATGCGCGCGCAGGCTACTTCTTTGCCACCACCGATCTCGACTTCGAGAACCCGGCGGAGCGCGGGCTTTCGTTCGACGCGATGGAAGATCTCTTCGCGGGAATGTCCGCGCGCCACCGGCTGATGCTGGTGGACACCTGCGCAGCGGGCGAGACCGACGAAGATGAGGTCGCCCGCGCGAAGGACCCCAAGCTGACGCCCGGCGTGCTGGTCGCTTCGCGCGGCATTCGCAGGAAGGGCACGCCTCAGATCAGCTCGGTGAAGAGCCAGCTCTTGCTCACGCGCGAGCTCTTCGCGGGCTTGCGGCGCGGGTCTGGCGCGAGCGTCATCGGCTCCTCGAGCGGCGTCGAGTACGCGCTCGAATCCGCGGAGCTGAAGAACGGCGTCTTCACCGCCTCGCTGCTGGAGACGCTGCACGGCTTCCTCGGCAAGGAGGGCGTCAGCCTGATGGAGGAGATGACGCCGGCGTACATCCAGGAGGCGGTGAGCAAGAAGGTGCTGGCCAAGACCTCTGGGCAGCAGCACCCGGTCGCGCGCGAGACGAACCTCGACGACCCCTTCACCGTCTGGCGCACGACCGACTATATCGGCTACGAGCGGCAGCAGCAGATGCTGCGCAAGAAGAGCGCTCCCAGCAAGAAGGCCCGCTAGAAGTCGATGTGGACGTTGATGGGGGCGGTGCTGTTGTTGCCCGGAGGCAGGATGCCGTCGATGGTGCCGTGCGTCCCGAGGAAGGCGGTGCCGACGGTCCCGCGCGAGAGCGGGGTGCCGGCGTTGGTGTAGGTCACCTGGAACGAGCCCTCTGCGGTTCCCACGCCGTCGAACCCTGCCTGCCAGTTGCCGGCGCTGCCCGCCAACTGCACCCCGAAGTCCCAGCTAGGGGAGTCGGCGGTGCTGAAGGAGATGGGGGTCTGCTGGCTCTTGAGCGCGGCGGAGAACTCCAGCGCGAAGCCGGATTCGTCGATGCTGGCGCCGGTGTCGGCGAAGAAAGCGTCGGGAGTGATCTCGTACAACGCGCCCACTCCATCGCAGATGCCTGTCGTGTTGAGCGCGCCGGTGATGGTGATGCGGCAAGCGACGGTTCCCGCATCTGCCGTGCCCGCGTCGGATTGCCCGGCGTCAGCCTGTCCAGCATCAGCCTGTCCTGCGTCGGCCTGTCCTGCGTCGGCCGGTCCTGCATCAGCTTGGCCCGCATCAGGCTGACCAGCGTCGGGTTGCCCAGCGTCGGGTTGCCCAGCATCGGGCTGGCCTGCGTCCGGGATGGTCTGGTCTCCGGCATCCGTGTCGGAGCCGCCAGTGCTGCCGCCGCAAGCGACCGTCATCAGCGCGACCAAAGCCAGCCTCTTCAGCATGAGCCCATCTCCCGGGTGACCCGCTACCCAGGTGATACGGAGCGAGCCTCGAAGTGGCGCAAAGTCAGTGCAGCGACAGAGTGTAGGCTCCGGTCGAAGTGTCGCTGGAGCTGACGTTGGAGAACCCGCTGCGGACCTCGACGATGAAGGTGCCCGGGACCTGGGCGGTGAAAGTAAACGGCGTTCCGATGGCAGAGGTGGCGCCGATCGAGAAGAACCTCGTCTCGTCGGTGAAGTCGCCGCTGGCCACGATTGGATAGGCCATGACCACGCCGGACACCGTGCCGCTGGTGCTGCCGAGGGTGTACGCCTGCCCCTGGACGGCCGTGAATTGGTAGTAGTCGCGCTGCGAGACCACGTCGATGGCAGCGCTCTTCGTGTCTCCAACCGCGATGGCGGCGGGCGGCGCGAGGGCAGCCGAGACCACTTGATAGCTGGTGTTGGTGGTTCCGGCGGAGCTCAGGTCGCCGAAGACGTCATACGTATAGCTGCCGGCCGGGAGCTGCAGGGTGAACGAGCTGGTGCTGGTGTTGAGGGTGCGGCGCAAGACGGTGCCGCTCGAGTCGCGCAGCTCCGAGAAGATCTCGACGTTCACCGGGCTGAGGCCGGTGAAGAACGACCGCGCGCCGGCGCTGGCCAGCGTGAAGCCATAGCGATCGATCTGGAACGTCACCATCGTCGAGGCGTTCACCAGAGCGTCCACGGGCAGGTTTTGCGTGGGCGGCCGGAGCAGCGTCCAGGTGAACGAGCCGGCCGCGTTTCCTTGCCGGTAGCCCTGGTGCGAGACGTGGACGACGTAGACGCCGGTGGCCGGCACCAGGAAGGAGTCGCTGCCGCCGTCGTTGAAGTGGGTGTTGACGTCGAAAGAGCTCGACTCGCTGGCGCCGCTCAAGACGCTGAGCGGCTTGAAGAAGGCGGCGGTGCTTGGAGGCAGGAGCTCCGCCGTGGCGCCGAGCGTGTCCGGCGTGTGCATCGCCAGGCGGACGAGATCTCCCTGGTTCAGGCTGACGGTGTAGTAGCGCTGATCGCCAATCGCGGTGAGCGAGCCCGAGGCCGATATAGAGGCCGCTCCCACGGTCGCAGCGAGCGGCTGATCGACGGTGGTCACGCGGACGCTCTCGGCGTCGCAGCCGAAGCCGATGGGCGCAAAGAGATCGAGCCGGTACTTGCCGCTGCTCGTCAGCGCCACCGGCCCTAGCTGCAAGACGCTGCCAGAGCTCGGAGGCGTCAACTCGACGCCGGCGGGATCG
>DATBAA010000009.1:0-4941 GCA_036271755.1 Myxococcales bacterium
CGGTGCGGATGACCTGCGCGCGATTGGCCCCTTCGGGCACCGGCAAGCGCGCCAGCAGCACGGTGCCCGGCGGTCCGCGCACGGGCGCTCCGACGATGCCCCGCTCGGGCAGCCAGCCCGCGGCCTTGCGCGCGCGAATCAGCGCCAGCTCTCCTGGCAGCGAAATGGGCGTGCCTGCGCTGGCGAGGATCTTCCCCGCCGGATCCAGGACGACGATGTCCACGTCGAGCTCGTCGTGGATCTCCTCGACGGCCTTGGCGAGCAGCGGAACATTGTCGGCCGGCGGCAGAGCGCGCGCGAGGTGCGCCGCCATGCGCGAGCCGCCGCGCACGAAGCCGAAGAACGGCCTGCCGATGAGCACGTTGATGGCGGTGGTGATCAGCGCTACCGCGAGCAGTACGCCCAGGAAGGCAGCGTACAGGCGCAGGTAGAGCCGGCGGGTCACTTAGCTTTCCCGCGCTAGCAGATAGCCCGCGCCGCGAACGGTCTTCACGTAGCGCGGGTGGCGCGGGTCCGGCTCGATCTTCTGCCGCAAGCGCGAGACATGCACGTCGATGGAGCGGTCGAACGCCTCGTCGGCCTGCTCGCCCTTCATCTGCTCGAGCAGCTGATCGCGCGTCAGCACGCGGCCGGCGTTGCGGGCCAGGGCGCAGAGCAATTCATACTCGTGCGCGGTCAGGGTCTGCCGCTTGCCGTCAACCTGGACCTCGCGGGCGGCGAAGTCGATGTCGAGTCCGCCGCTTTGAAACCTCGCCGGAGAATCCGGCCCTCCCCGGCGCAGGACCGCGCGCACGCGCGCCAGGAGCTCGCGGGGGTTGAAGGGTTTGGCCAGGTAGTCGTCCGCGCCCAGCTCGAGGCCGACGATCTTGTCGGCGTCGTCTCCGCGGGCGGTCACCATGATGAGCGGCGTGTTCCAGCGCTCGCGGATCCTGCGCGTGAGGGTGAGGCCGTCCATTCCCGGCAGCATCAGGTCGACCAGCAGGATGTCGAAGCGGGACGCACCCAGCGCCTGCAGGGCCTGGGTGCCGTCCACCGCCGGAACCGTCTCGACGCCGTGCTTGCCGAGGAACTCGACCAGCAGCGACGAGAGCTTGCGATCGTCTTCGATGAGGAGCGCGCGCGTCACTATTCCGGTCCGCCGAAGCCGCCGCGGTGGTGCTCGTGCATCTGCGCCGCCTTGGCGGCCAGCGTCTGCCGCTGCGCCGGAGTGAGCACGTCGTGCACCTTCTGGATCTCGGGCACCACCACCTTGGCCAGATCCTGGATGTCCTGCGTCTTCGAGGTCACCAGCGCGTAGAGCGCGCTCTGGTCCAGCTTGTCGGCGGTGAGCAGCGCGACGAGCTGTCCGCGCTGATCCTGGGCCTTCGCCGCCTGCTTCGCCTCGAGCGCCGCGAAGACGTTGGACTTCGACTGCTCGATGACGGCGCGCTGCTGCGGGGTGGCGTCGATCTCGTCCTCCAGGTCCTCGATGCGGGCCGACACCATGTGCTTCATGAACTTCATGCGGTGATGGCGCACGCCTTCCTTGGCCGCAAAGGCAGCGCCACCGGCAAGCACCAGCGTCAGCAAGCCTGCACCAATCAAGACCCTGCTCTTCATCATGATGCGTTCCTCCTTGCCAGAATGAGTAGGAGGCGCTGATTGCTACGCCATTGCAATCCTGTTTCGATTGTTGCTAGGCGCCTAAATAGCCCTTTGCCGTCAAGGACTTCTCGATGCGAGCGCGGGTGTCGCCCGGGACCAGCGCGGGCACCTCGCCAGTCAACGTTTCGACCAATTCGACGTAGCGGCCCGCCAGCTGGGCGCGCACGTCGTCTGGAATCATGGGGTCCGGCCCGTCGCCCTGGTAGTTGCGCTCGCGGATGAGCCACTGCCGGAAGAACTCCTTGTCGAGCATCTTCTGCTCTTCGCCCTTCTGGAAGCGCTCCTGGCTGCCCGCGTCGATCCAGTAGCGGCTCGAGTCGGGGGTGTGGATCTCGTCGATGACCCAGATCTTGCCCGACGCGTCGACGCCGAACTCGTACTTGGTGTCCACCAGGATGAGCCCGCGCTGCTTCGCCCAGGCCTGACCGGCCGCGAAGAGCGCGAGGGCCATTTCCGAGAGCTCGTCCCACTGCTTCTGGGTGATCGAGCCGCGCTTCACCAGCTCGGCCGGAGAGATGGGCAGGTCGTGCCCCACCGACTCCTTGGTGCTGGGCGTGAGGATGGTCTTGTCGAACTTCTGATCCTTCTTCATGTCCGCGGGCAGATCGATGCCGTAGGCCTTGGCGCCCTTCCCGGCTTGATAGTCGCGATAGAGCGAGCCGGTCAGGTAGCCGCGCACCACCATCTCCAGAGAGAGCGGCGTGAGCTTGCGGACGATGAGGACGCTCGGGTCCGGCACGTCGAGGATGTGGTTCGGCACCAGGTGCTTCGTTTTCTCGAACCAGAAGACCGTCAGCCGGTTGAGCACCTCGCCCTTGAAGGGAATGGTGGTGAGCACGCGGTCGAACGCGCTCAGGCGGTCGGTCGTGATCATGGCGATGTGATCGCCCTTGCTGAAGTTGTCGCGGACCTTGCCGCGGTACAGCTCTCCGAGCTTGGGGAAGTCGGCCTGGCGCAGCGTGTGCGGCAGTTGGGCACGCAGAATTTCATCGCGGGTCATTGCGGGATCTCCTTGGCCGCGCAAGATAGCGCAGTGAGCATCCGATTTGTGCTGCATCGGCCAAGGACGTCGCAGAACATCGGCGCGGCGGCGCGTGCGCTGGCCAACACTGGCGCGGGGAATCTCTGGGTCGTCGAGGCCGCTGGCTACGATCGCGTGCAGGCGGCGCGGCTGGCGGCTGGAGCCG
Source organism: Myxococcales bacterium (assembly GCA_036271755.1). GTDB lineage: Bacteria > Myxococcota > Myxococcia > Myxococcales > 40CM-4-68-19 > 40CM-4-68-19. The sequence continues at coordinate 2,832 of DATBAA010000009.1, forward strand.
ACTACGTCCTGGACGAGATGAAGGTCGTCCAGACGCTGGACGAGGCCTTGGCCGACTGCGTGGACGTGGTGATGACCAGCGGGCGAGAGATCCCCGACGCGCTCTTTCCCGAACAGGCCGCCTCGCGGCTGCTGTCGATGACCGGCGAGGTGGCGCTGGTCTTTGGCGACGAGGTCCACGGTCTCACCAACGCCGAGCTGGCGCGGGCGAATGCCATCTCGACCATTCCCACCGAGCGGAAGAGCTCGTTGAACCTGGCGCAGGCGGTGCTGGTCTACGGGTACGAGATCTTGAAGGCGCGAGGCGCGAAGCCGATGCCCGTGGCGCCGCCGCAGCCGCTCGCACAGGACAAGCTTACGGCCATGGCGCGAGAGCGCGCTCGCACGCTCCTGCTGGGCGCGGGCTTCTTGAACCCACAGCAGCCGGACCTGGTGCTCGATGAGCTGGTCTCGCTCGCGCGCCGGGCCAGGCCGACGCGCCGCGAGATGGAGCTGCTCCTGGCCGCGCTCGCCCAGCTGCAGCGAACGCAGGCCAAGCCTTAGCCGCGCCTACGCAGCCGCGGGGGCGCCGTCCTTCTTGGGCTGGTGCTCCGCGCAGAGCCCGTGCGCCGTGACCTTCTTGAGGCAGCCTTCCTTACTGCAGGTCTTGTAGCGGCTCTTGGGCAGCTCGCCGGCCTTCCACTTGTCGTAGTGGAAGAAGCAGTAGCCCTTGGCCTGGTACACGCGCTTGCAGCCTTCGACGCTGCACTTCTTGCCTTCCGCGCCCTTTGCCTTCGGGGCGTGGGTCTTGCGGCGCTGCTCAGTCGTTTCCGCCATCTCGTGGTGCTCCTTGAAAGGGAGCGCGTTCTAGCGCGGACCCTCAGCAAAGACAATGGCATGTGCTCTGCACTGGGGTTGTGCCATGAGCGGATCGAAGCCGGTCGGGTTGATTGTCGTGGGTATGGGTGGGGTCGGCAGCTCGCTGCTGGCGGGCATTCTGGCGGCTCGCAACCACCTGGTCCACCCCGATGGGAGCCTCGCCGAAGGCCGCGAAGCAGGCACTGGCTTGCGGGCGCGGGCACCGCTGGCCGAGCTGTCCGATCTGGAGCTGGGAGCCTTCGAGCTGCACGCCGACGACGCCCACCGGGCCGCCACCCGCGCGGGTCTGGTCAGCCGCTCGCTTTTGGATGAGCTGCGGCCCGAGCTTCGCCGCATCAAGGCCATGCAAGGGGCCAGGCAGGCGCCTACCCGCCGCCATCTGGCCGATGCGCTGGCCGAGGACATGCGCGGCTTCCTGGCGCACCACCACTGCTCGCGCGGGGTGGTCGTCTGCACTTTGCCCGGAGTGCGTACTCCGCCGCCCAAGATGGGCTTTTCTTCGGACGATGTGTGGAATGCTTTGGAGCAGAGCGCCGACTGGGTCACCCCGGGCGTCGTCTATGCGGCCGCCGCCGCGCAGGCCGGGTGCGCCTTCGTGGCCGCCGGGCGCGATGCCGCGCTGGGCGCTCCGGGCATCCCCGAGATCTTCGCCGAGCGCGGCGTGCCCATCGCCGGCGCGGGGCTGCTCGGGCCAGATGCGCTCTTGAAAGAGGCCATCGCCAACGTCCTGGCCGCCGAGGGCATGCCGCTGTCGGGCGCGGCCTCGCTCTCGACGCGGGTGGAAGAGCGCGGCGCCCGCCTCTGGGGCGGACCGGATCGCACCTCGGAGATGGCGCTGGGCGCGGCCTGGGCCGGCGGCGCCTTCGAGCTGTCGATCGAGCTTCGCGGGCAGGTGGCGCTCTATCTGGCCGCCCGGGCCCTGGATGCGACGCTGCTGGTGGACCTGGCCGGCCGCGCCGGCCGCCACGGCGCCCAGAACTGGATGGACGCGCTCTTCACCGTCCCCATGGGCTCCACCACCCCGCGCGCCGCCGCGCAGGGAACGCTGCTCGGGCGCCGCGCCGCCCTGGCCGCCGAGCTTCCGGCTCTCGCCAAGATCGCAGCGGTCGCGGCCTAGCACCGTAGACCGTAGACTTGGCGAGGGGCCGCATTCGCGGCTCCGGGCGCTCCCCCAGGACACCCTCGTGGTCACGTCATTTGTGACAACGGTGAACGCCGTTTACTCCTCCCGAGAGCGCCGGTGAACGCCGTTT
>DATBAA010000010.1:0-12908 GCA_036271755.1 Myxococcales bacterium
ATGCCTACCGTGCTGACGGTGATGCGCCGCTCGGGCACCGCGAAGCCCGACGGCTCGCGCAGCACCTCGATGGCGCGGACCACTTCGTTGAGGTTGTCGAGCGGCTCGCCCATGCCCATGAAGACGACATTCGCCGGCCTCGAGCTCGCGTGCCGCAGCGCCACCGCATATTGCGAGACGATCTCGGCGGCGGTGAGGTTGCGGACCAGCCCCAGCCTGCCCGTCTCGCAAAAGACACAGCCGCGCGCGCAACCAACCTGTGACGAAACGCAGACGGTCTCGCGGCCTTGCTGGCGGATGAGCACCGCTTCGATGATCTCGCCGTCGTCCAGGGTGATGGCGAAGCGGACGGTGCCGTCTCGCGCCTCGATGGCTTCGTAGGCCGGCAGGCCGCGCTGCAGCCGGGCAGCCTCTTCGAGCAGGGCGCGCGAAGGCTGTTCGCCGTTGTCGCGCCCGGCGAAGCCGCCGATCAGATGACGCGCCAGCGTCCGCGCCGCGCCGGGGGTTGCCCCGCGCTCCCGCGCCCAGCCTTCGAGCGCCGCTTGCGTCATGCCTGCAAGGTGCACGGCCCGGCTTCTACCTTGCTGGCCCGAGCGCGCGATAGAGGTTCGATTCGCTCCAGGCCGGCACCTCGCTCGGCCGCTCCGTCCAGAAGTTCACCACCAGCGTCACGCGCAGGCGGCCGCGCGGGCCGGGAAGCTTTCGTCGCGGCGTGTTGCCGTCCCTGTCGAGCACCCCGTGCAGCAGGTCTCCCTTGAAGATGGCGTAGCGGTTGCGCCGCGGCTTGATGGCTTCCAGGCGCGCCGCGCTCTCTCCTGGCCGCGCGTCGGTGACCGCCAGCTGTCCGCCGCGCACGCGGTTGAAGAAGAAGACCGACGAGAGCGACGGATGCTTCTTGACCGTCCCGCGCACGTCCTCGTCGAAGTGAAACTCGATGGGAACGTCGTTGGTGTACGAGCGGCCTATCCACCACTCCGCGCCGGAGAACCGGCGGGGACGCGCGAGCTTCTCCAGCGCGCGCACGGCCCTCTCGACGCTGTTGCAAGGTGTTGCTTCGCGGGCCAGCCAGAAGGTCGTGAAGTAGCTCTGGCGCAGCCGCGTTTCGCGAAGCCGCGCGACGGCACGGCGGGCCTCCGCCACCAGATCGTCAGCCAGCGCCGCGTCGATCACGCGCACCAGAGCTTGTGATCGAATGCCTCGCTGTGGCAGATCGCCCGCAATGTCCACGCCGGAATGGTCCATCGATCGCTCGTTAGCCCTCTACAACATTCCCGGCTGGGGCGCGGGGTACTTCAACGTCAATCCCAAGGGGCACATGGTCGTGCACCCGTTCGGCCAGCCGGGGCCGATGATCGACTTGATGGATGTCGTCGACGACATTCGCGAGCGCAAGCTGGGCTTCCCCTGCATCGTGCGCTTCCAGGACGTGCTGCGCAGCCGGGTGAAGCAGCTCAACGAAGTCTTCAAGAGCGCCATCAACCAGCACGGCTACAAAGGGCAGTACTTCGGCGTCTACCCGACCAAGGTGAACCAGATGCGCGAGGTGGTCGAGGAGATCCTCGACGCCGGCGCGCCCTACCACTTCGGGCTCGAGGCCGGCAGCAAGGGCGAATTGCTCATCGTCCTCGCCTTGAACACCGACCCGGAAGCGCTGACCATCTGCAACGGCTACAAGGACGAAGAGTACCTGCGGCTGGCGCTCCTGGGCCGCAAGCTCGGCCGCAAGATCCTGGTGGTCATCGAGAAGCTGTCGGAGCTGCCGCACCTCTTGAAGCTCGCCGACGAGCTGGGCGTGCAGCCGCTGATCGGCCTGCGCAGCAAGCTCTCCACCAAAGGCACCGGCAAGTGGGAGTCGTCGTCGGGCGACTTCGCCAAGTTCGGCCTCACCACGCCCGAGCTGATCAAGGCGGTGGAGATCCTGCGCGCCGCGAACAAGCTGGACGCCGTGCGGCTCTTCCACTTCCACGTCGGCTCGCAGCTCACCGACATCCGCACCGTCAAGGACGTGGTCAACGAGGGCGCGCGCATCTACGCCAAGCTGCGCAAGATGGGCCTGCAGTTGGAGTACTTCGACGTCGGCGGCGGCCTGGGAGTGGACTACGTCGGCGTGCGCAGCAACCAGTTCGTCTCGTCGCTCAACTACACCATGGACGAGTACGCGGCCGACGTCGTCTACACCATCCAGCAGATCTGCACCCACGAGGGCGTCCCCGAGCCGCACATCGTCAGCGAGTCGGGCCGCGCGCTCACCGCGCACCACTCGTGCCTCTTGATGAACGTCTTCGGACACATCGAGTTCGGCGAGAACGGCACGGCAGGCGACGTCCCTCCCGCTCCGGACGCGCCGCCGGAAGCGCCCATCGTCCGCGAGATGCGCGAGATCATCACCGGCCTCAAGCCCAGCAACTCGGGCGAGGCGTACAACGACGCGCTCGCCAAGAAGGAGCAGGCGCTGACCATGTTCAAGCTCGGCATCCTGGGCTTGGAAGAGCGCGCCACCGTCGAGGGCATGTATTGGCGGCTCTGCCGCAAGCTGGTGGAGATCAACAAGAAGCGGAAGCGCGTTCCGGGCGCGACGCGGGACCTGGGCGATAAACTGGCCGATCAGTACATGGCGAATTTTTCCCTCTTCCAGAGCGCGCCGGACCACTGGGCCATCAAGCAGCTCTTCCCCATCGTCCCGCTGCACCGCCACACCGAGTGCCCGACGCGCGACTCCACCATCGTCGACATCACCTGCGATTCGGACGGCAAGATCGACAGCTTCATCGAGGGCGAGTCGGTGGACGAGACCATCGCGCTGCACCCCTTGAATCCGGGCGAGCCGTACTACCTGGGCATGTTCCTGACCGGCGCCTATCAGGACATCATGGGCGACATGCACAACCTCTTCGGCCGCGTGCACGAAGTGCATGTCTTCGTCGATGACGACGACCCCGAGGACTACTACATCGAGGAAGTGATCCCGGGAGACACGCTCGAACGCGTGCTCACGCGGGTGCAGTACGAGCCCACGGATCTGGCGAAGCGCATCAAGCAGGCGCTGGACGGCAAGGTGCGCGAGGGCCAGGTGAAGCCGAAGGAGAGCGTCCAGCTCACCGACTTCTACGAGCAAGCCATGCGCAACTACACCTACCTCGGCTCCGAATAGCTCTCTCTCTTCGGATCAACCGCCAAGCGCGCAAAGCGACGCTCCAACGCCCTCGAAGCTCTAGCGGCCCCTTCCACCACAGAGGGCACAGAGCACACCGAGGAGCTCCTGCGCGGTCTGAAATTCCTGGTTGGTCCTGGTTTCACGCGTGAGCGTTGTGCAAACGGCGGCGATTGAAACGCGGGTCCGCCGGGGTACGGACCCATGACAGCCGGAGGTGTTCCCCTCTGTGTGCTCCGTGTGCTTGTGGTGGAAGGGAACGCTGAAGCTTCGAGAGCGCTGGAAGAGCCCCTTGGCGCGCTTCGCGCGCTTTGCGGTTGAACCGAAGAGATAGCTCTCGGAAGAGATAGCTATCGGAGGGTCGCGAGGAAGCTGTCGAGCGCGGCGTTGAAGGCCGGCGGATCGTCGGCCATGGGCCAGTGCGAGACGCCGGGCAGGAGCTTGCGCGGTGCTTCGGGCACCAGCGCGGAGAAGAAGATGCTGGACGGCCGCGGCCGCTCGACCTCGATGGCGAAGAGCGGAATTCCTGTCGCGCGCAGGTCCTGCGGCACGACGAAGCGGAAGAGGCTGAGGCGCAAGAAGAGAAAGCCTTCGGGCGGCAGCCGCTGAAACGAAGCGAGCACCTTCTCGCGCGTGGCGGGCCGGGTGTTGGCGTCGAAGAGCGCGTTCATGGCCCTGCGCTGCTCCGCTGCGTCGGTGCCCATGGCGCGGTCGCGCTCGGTCAGCTCGTCCAGCCCCACCCGCCCCAGCCGCTGCAGGCTGCCGATGGCATCGACGAACACCAGCCCGGCCAGCCGCTCCGGATGGCGCGCGGCGAAGATCTGCAGCACGGTGCCCGACATCGAGTGGCCCACCAGTACGAAGCGCGGCAGACCCTTGGTGGCAGCGTCGAGATCTTCGGCCAGGCCCTCCAGGGTCCAGTTGCCGTCTCTGGGCGGATCGCTCTGGCCGTGGCCGCGCAGATCCAAGGCCACCGCCCGGCGGGTCTCGCGCAAGTGATCGAGCTGCGGGCGCCAGATCTCCAGATCGCCCGCGAGGCCATGGACGAAGACCACCGGAGTGCCGCCGCTGCCGCCGTCCGAGACGTGCAGCTTGCCGGCGGGACCCTCGACGAAACGGAGCTGCTCCGGAGCGGCGACGGGCGCGGGCCTGGCGACGGCGCAAGCGCAGCAGAGCAAGAGCGCGATTCGACTCATGGCCGTATTCTACTCCGCCGGCTCGTTGCCGCCGCGCAGACCGAGCAGATCCAGCTTGCGCAGCAAGCTGCTGCGGGCAATGCCCAGCTCGGCGCTGACCGCCCGGCGGTTGCCTCCGTTGCGCGCCAGCGAGGCGCGGATGGCGACCTCTTCCAGCTGCTCCAACGTGCGGCCGCGCAGCTCGAAGGTGTCGTCCTCGATGGCCTCGGTCACCCGCGCGTTGTCCCAGACGCCCGTGGGCTGGCCGTTGAAGTGCAGCGAATAGGCGCGGATGACCGGCCCTTCGCTGAGCACCGCCGCGAGATGGATGACGTGCCGCAGCTCGCGCACGTTGCCCGGCCAGTTGTAGGTCATCAGGGCCTTGCGCGCGTCCGGACTGAGCGTATGCGTCTTGGGCAAGAAGTGCTCCGCCAGCGGCACGATGTCGCGCGGACGCGCGCGCAGCGGCGGCAGCTCCACCGTGACGCCGCGCAGCCGGTAGAAGAGATCTTCGCGAAACGTCCCCTCGCGGACGCGCTTCACCAGATCCTGGTGCGTCGCGCAGACCACGCGGACGTCGATGGGCCGGGGCCTCGCCGCGCCCACCGGCTTCACTTCGCCCGCCTCCAGCGCGCGCAGCAGCTTCACTTGCAAGGGCAGCGGCAGGTCACCGATCTCGTCGAGAAAGAGCGTCCCTCCGTCCGCGGCGCCAAACGCTCCGGGCGCGCTGCCCACCGCGCCGGTGAACGCTCCCTTCTCGTGGCCAAAGAGCTCGGCCTCCGCCAGCTCGTGCGCGATGGCGCCGCAGTTGATGGGCACGAACGGCCCGCGCGACCGCTCCGACAGCTCGTGCACCGCGTGGGCCGCCACCTCTTTGCCCGTGCCGCTCTCGCCCAGGATCATCACCGGCAAGAGCGACGGCGCGGCGCGTTTGAGCAGCACCAGCACCGGCCCCAAGGCGGCGTCGCGCACCACCAGCCCGGGGAGCTGCGGCGGCGGGCCCCGCGTCTCCTCTTCGATGCGCAGCTCGCAGCCGCCCACCTTGAGGCGCGAACCGGTGACGAGCTCTGCGTCGGACACCAGCATGCCGTCGACGAAGGTGCCGTTGGTCGAGCCCAAATCCTTCACGCGGAGGCGGCCCCGCTCGCAGTAGACGCGGCAGTGGAAGCCGGAGACGAAGCGGTCTTCCAGGGTGACCTCGTTGTTGAAGGCCGCTCCGATGCCCACCGGCTGGCCCGAGAGGCGAACGGCGCCGCCCGGCCAGACCAGCTGCAGCTGTTGCAAGATGGAGACGGAGTTCGGCGAATCCGCTGTGACGCGGTTCCCGGCGAGCGCTTCGGTCATGGAGTTCCCCCTCGGATTCGGGAAAGACGCATAGCCGCGGAAAAGGTCGCTGTCCCTCGGATCATTGACGGAGGGTCGGTCAACGATCGGATTCCCCGGAGCCGCTGCGTTATGCTCCAAGCATGCCCGCGGCCGTCCTGGTCCTTCCCAAATCCGGCTATCAGAACGACGACTTCCTGGCCGCCGCGCGCAAGCTGGGCCTGACCGTCATCGCCGCCTCGGACGCATGCCACCAGCTGGCGGAGCATTGGCAGTCGACGGCCGTGACCTGGAAGGCGCACGATCCGGCCGAAGCCGCCGCCGAGATCGAGCAGGGCCTGAAGGGGCAAGCGCCGGCGGCCGTGCTGGGCGTGGACGATCGCACCGCGCTCATCGCCGCGCTGACCGCCGCCAGGCTGGGGCTGCCGCACAATCCGCCCGAAGCGGTGGCGGCGGCGCGCAGCAAGGCCATGAGCCGGACGCGGCTGCGAGAGGCCGGCGTGCCCGTGCCGCGCTTCCAGCTCTTCAACCTCGACTCCCAGGACCTGGAGCAGCTCCTGGCCAGCGCGCCCTACCCTTGCGTGGCGAAGCCGCTGTCGCTCTCGGCCAGCCGCGGCGTCATCCGCGCCGACAATCCGCAAGAGCTGCGCGCGGCCATCGCCCGCATCGCCAGGCTCCTCAAGTCTCCCGATGTTGCCCAGCGCCGCGAGGCCGATCTGAAGCGGCTCATCATCGAAGAGTTCATCCCCGGCCGCGAGATCGCGCTCGAAGGACTGCTGCAAGAGGGAAAGCTGCGCGTGCTGGCGCTCTTCGACAAGCCCGACCCGCTCGACGGGCCCTTCTTCGAAGAGACGCTCTACGTGACGCCTTCGCGCCATCCACCGGCGCTGCAGGCGCAGGTGGCCCAGAGCGTCTCCGATGGCTGCCGCGCGCTGGGCCTCGTCGAAGGGCCAATCCACGCCGAGCTGCGCCTCTCGCCGCAAGGGCCGCGTATCCTGGAGATCGCGGCGCGGAGCATCGGCGGGCTGTGCGGCCGCGCGCTGCGCTTCGGGGTCGGCGTCACGCTGGAAGAGCTGGTGCTGCGGCACGCGCTGGGCCTTCCGGCAGCCCCGCAGCGCGAAGATGTGGCCGCGGGCGTCTTGATGCTGCCCATCCGGGCGCGCGGCACGCTGACGGAGGTGCGCGGCGTCGAAGAGGCCAAACAGGTGCCGCTCATCGAGGACGTGGTGATCACGGCGCACCTGCGCGAGGAGCTGGTGCCGCTGCCCGAGGGCGCGTCCTACTTCGGCTTCGCCTTCGCGCGCGGCGAGACCCCGCAGGCCGTCGAAGCAGCGCTCAGGGCAGCGGGCGAGCAGGTGCGCGCGGTGGTGACGCCGCGCCTGCCGATCACTTGAGCAAGCCAACCTGGCTTGCGGTGGGCTCCGCTCAACAGAACCAGGGCTCGGTCAGCCGCGGCACCTCGCGCCGCTTCTTCCGCGAAGGCTGATAGTCGCGCCCGGCCGCGCCCAGAGCCAGCTTGCGCAGCCCTTCGAAGCCCGCGCCCCCGGCGGCCGCCTCGGCCGAGGCGTGGCACAGCTCATCGACGCGCGGGTCTTCGTGGACCCAGCGATAGGAGAACGCGTCGGCGTTGAGCTCGCCCAGCCACGGCCCCGCGCCCTGCAGCAAGAGCGAGCCGGGCGGCAAGAGGAGCCGCAGCGAGTACTGCACCGGATCGATCGCTTCGGTCAGATCGTGCTCGAGCGCGAAGTCGAAGAGCAGCGGCAGGTCCTCGAGCTTCGTCCACGGCGTGTAGGGCAGCAGCGTCGGCCGCAGCTCGGCGCCCGCCTCGCGCACGAGCCTCAGCGCCACCGGGACGTCCGCCGCCGAATGGCCCTTGTCGAGCGCCCGCAAGACGTCATCATTCAGCGACTCGACCGCGCTGACGACGAAGAGCAAGCCGCTCGATACCAGGTCTGGGAGCAGCGCCCGCTGCTGCAGCAGGTGCTCGATCTTGATGGTCGCGTCGAAGGTCAGCGCGGGCCAGCGCGTATGCAGCTCACGCGCGATCCGCAGCGCGTGCGTAGGGCCATTGAGGAAGTCCGGGTCAGCGAAGCTCACGTGTTGCGCACCGGCCTGCACTTGCTGCTCGACGTCGGCCAGCACCGCCTCGAGCGGCACGGCGACGAACTTGCCGCCATAGACCGGCACGATGGGGCAGTGCTTGCACAGGTGCTTGCAGCCGCGCGAGGCCTCGACGGAAGCCACCAGCCGCTCCTCGCCGCGATACGAGAGCTTCGCGTACCGATCGAGCAGCGGCAGCGCCCCGCGCGAAGGCTTGAGCAGCTCGCGCTTCGCCGGCATGGCCTGGAGCGGCCCTGCCTCGCGGCCCTCATCGATGGACCGCGCCAGCTCGACCAGCGGCCGCGCGTCCTCGCCCGCGATCACCGCGTCGCAATGCTTCTCGAGCAGGTGCGCCTGGTTGAGCGCCGCATAGAGCCCGAAGAACGCCGTCTTCGCGGAGGCATTCACCTCGCGCGTCCGCGCCGAGACCCGCACGCCAAGCTGCAGCGCGGTGTGCATCGGCGCCGAGATGGCCACGAGCTTCGCGGCCTTCAACGCCGCATCGGGGAGCTTGTCCACCGAGACATCGAGCGCGGCCGGATGAAAGCCCGCCTCTTCCAGAGCAGCCATCGCCTGCGCCGCCGCCAGCGGCTGCCGTCCCAGCTCGTAGCAGGAGACGACCAGGATCTGCCCCGGCCCGCGCAACGCCTATCCCTTCGCGGCCGCGGGCTTGTAGTCCGGCGGCAGCTGCGCGCCCTCGCCGAAGAAGTACTTCTCCGCCTGATCGAAGAGCACCTGGTTGGCCTGCTCGGACCCGCCGGCCAGCCGGTACTCGTTCATGATCATCTTGAAGTGCTCGAGCCACATCTTCCACGCCTCTTGCGAGACGCTGTCGTAGACGCGCTGGCCCAGCTCGTTGGGCCAGGGCTTGTATGCGATGCCCGGCAACTCCTTGCCCAACTTCACGCAGTTCACCATTCGCGCCATTACCGCCTCCTGCTTTGCAGCTCTATCATTACTGGGCTACTCCTCTAAGGCTCGTGAACGGCTTCGACGTAGAAACGCTGGCCATCTTCAACCATCCGGGCACGCCCTGGCTCGATGCGGTCATGTCCGGAGCGTCGAGCAACCGCAACCTCTGGGTGCTGCTGGTGCTCACCGCAGTGTATCTCTGGCGGAAGTCGCCGCACGGCTTTCTGGCGGTGGTGGTGCTCGGCCTCTCGGTGGGCGCGGCCGATCTCATCTCGGTGCGCCTGGTGAAGCCCGCCGTGGCGCGCGTGCGGCCCTGCCGCGCGGACCCGAAGCACGTGCAGGCTACGCTGGGCTGCGGGTCGGGACAGTCGTTTCCCTCCACCCATGCCACCGACACCGCCGCGGCCGTCGCGGTGCTCTCGTGGGCCTCGCCCGTCGCCACCGGCGTGGGGCTGCTGGTGATGGTCCTGGTCGGCATCTCGCGGCTGTACCTGGGCGTCCACTGGCCCACCGACGTGCTGGCCGGTTGGGCGCTCGGCGGCATCATCGGAGCAAGCCTGGCAGGGCTCACTCGCTTCCGGTACCTGCGCCGCAGATGAGTGCATAGGCTTTTGCCATGCATATCCTCGGCTTCCTTCTCTTCGGGCTCATCGTCGGACTGCTCGCACGTGCGCTCTATCCGGGACGCCAGGCGATGGGCTGGCTCATGACCTCCGTCCTGGGAATGGCGGGGTCGCTCACCGGCGGGCTCATCGGCCACGCCCTCTGGAACGGCAACTCGCAGCCGGACGGCACCTGGGGCTTCACCCCGGGCGGCTGGATGCTCTCCATCCTGGGCTCGCTGCTGGTGCTCTTCATCTACCTAAGAGCGACGGGAAATCGTAGAACGGTCTGATGTTCGGACAGACGGCGCTGCTCTTCGCGGCCGGCCTCCTCGCCAGCGCAGTCAACGCGGCGGCCGGAGGCGGCACGCTGCTCAGCTTCCCCGCTTTGATGGGCGCCGGCCTCTCGCCGCTGGCGGCCAACGCGACCTCCACCGTGGGCCTGCTCACCGGCTACTTCGCCTCGGTAGCGGGCTACCGCGAGGACATGCGCAAGCTGCGCGGCGAGGTGGTGGCGGCCGTCGTTCCCTCCATCGTGGGCGGGTGCTTGGGCGCCTGGCTGCTGCTCAAGCTGGGGAACGAATTCTTCGCCCACCTGGTGCCCTGGCTGCTCATCGGTTCGTCGATCATCCTGCTGATCCAGCCGCTCGTGCAGCGGATCGCCAGGTCCAGCGAGGGCACGCGCAGCAAGCCCGTCATCTTCTGCGCGGTGCTGGGCATCTCGCTCTACGCCGGCTACTTCGGCGCGGGCGTCGGCATTCTCTTCCTCGGCGCGATGGGGCTCTTGTACGGCAAGGATCTGGGCCAGGTGAACGCCATCAAGGTGTTCGTCTCCATGCTGGCCAACGTCATCGCCGCGGCGACGTTCGTGGGGCTGGAGCTCGTGCATCCCACCGGAGCGCTGGTGTGGAAGTCGGCTTTACCGCTCTCTGTCGGGGCGCTCTTGGGCGGACTTCTGGGGGTGACCATCGCGCGCAAGCTGCCGCCGGCCGCGCTGCGCGCCTTCGCCGCTTTTGTTGGCCTCGCCATCGCCGTCTATATTATTTTCTTCAAGTGAAGCGCCTCCTCTCATTGGTGTTGGCAGCTGGCTGCGCCGCCGGGTCGGTGCCGCAGACCGAAGGCGACGCCGGCCCGCAGGCGCAGGCCGACTCCGGACCCGTCACCACCGCCAGCTGCCGCACCGACGACGACTGCGACCCGGGCGACGTCTGCGTTCGCGACTCCTGCACCGGCGACTCGGCGACGGAGCCCGACGACGCCGGCACGGTTCCGTCCGACGCGGGTCTCATCGCGCTCGACGCGGGGCTGCCGGCCGACGCGGGAGTCCTCACCGTGGGCGCGGACGGCGGCACCGTCGATCTGCTCGACTTCGTCTTCACCGGCGACACCCGCCCGGTGAACTGCTGGACGCCCGCCAACGACGCGTCCAACCCCTATCCGTCGGCGTCCTTCCAGCAGATCGTCGCCCGCATGGCGCAGCTGCAGCCGCAGTTCGCCTTCGACCTGGGCGACCACATGTACGAGTGCAACGAGAACCTCGCCGACGCTCAGACGATGATGGGCAAGTACACGGCCGCGCTGGCGGGCTTCCAGCCGTCCTGGTTCATGACCATGGGCAACCACGAGTGCGGCGCCGGCTCTACCGCGGACTGCAGCACGCGCCCGTCGGACGCCAACGCCACGGCCTATCTGGCCGCTCTGTCGCAGATCTCGAAGCAGCCGTTGCCCTACTACAAGGTGGACGTGCAGACGCGGCTGGGCCTCGCGCGCTTCGTCTTCCTGGCCGACAACTGGTATTCGGCCGCCGCGCAGGACTGGGCAGAGAGCACGCTGGCCGACGCGGACCTGCACGCGAAGTACACCTTCATCGTGAAGCACTACCCCATCGCGGTGGCCACTGGCTCGCTGCGCGAAGGACCGCCCTGGTCGTACAATCTGATTACTTCCGGCCGTCACAAATACTCGCTGGTGCTCACCGCGCACACCCACGATTACGAGCATCCGACGTCGGCCTTTGGCGGCCGGTCGGTGATCTGCGGGCTGGGCGCGGCCAACACGCGCTTCGCCGGCTTCTGCCGCGTGCAGCAGCAGTCCGACGGAAGCCTCAAGTTCACCGCTTATGATCTCTTTGGAAACGTCCGCACCGACGCGTCATCTACTTTTGCCGTCACACCGCAATGATTGCGGCGCCTTGCGAAGATAGTTTGACCTCAAACCTTCGCTCGCACTATGGTCCGCGGGTCGATTTTGTTGCATTGGTAAAGGCCGCGCGGGCATAAGCCCGGCCAGCCGGATGTTCTGAAGCAATCGCCTGGAGGAGGCACAGATGAAGCTTTCCGAAACCCGCAACCACTTGTTCTCCGTCGTCCTCGCCGCCGGCCTCGCCGCCTGCACCGGCGACAAGCCCAAGCCTGACGCCAGCGCCACCCAGCAGACCGCCCCGGTGGCGGACGCCAAGGCCGACACCAAGCCGCAGACGCCCGCCGAGGCCTACCACGCCCAGGGCCAGGCCGATCTCGACAAGGCGCTGGAGCAGCTGCGCAACGTCAGCCTCTTCTTCGAGTTCGACGCCGCCACGCTGACCAAGGAGGCCCAGGACAAGCTCGGGGTGGTGGCCGACGTGCTGGTGAAGCACCCCGAATTGACGGTCCGTATCGAGGGCAACTGCGACGAGCGCGGCTCCGAGCAGTACAACCTCGCGCTCGGCCAGCGCCGCGCCGAGGCGGGCAAGAAGTACCTCGACCACCTGGGCGTGAAGGAGAAGCAGATCACCGCCATCAGCTTCGGCGCCGAGAAGCCCAAGGCCGCTGGCCACGACGAAGAGGCCTGGAAGCAGAACCGCCGCGACGACGTGAGCGCGCAGCAGAAGTAAGCGCGGGCTCCAACTCTTCGGTTCAAACGCAAAGCGCGCGAAGCGCGCAAAGGTGCCCCGGCGAAAGCTGGGGCATTTTTTTTACAAGGCGGTTTTACTCTGCGCGCGCCGCGCGCTCTGCGTTTGATTTTGCTTTTTAGTGGGGCGAGAGCTGGTGTTGCATGGCGGCGTGGATGCCCGGGGCGGTGGCGAGGATCTGGCCGCCGGCCAGGTCGTGGGGAGAGCCATCGACGCGGGTGACGACCCCGCCGGCTTCCTGGACGAGCAGAACCCCGGCGGCGACGTCCCAGGGCTTGAGGCCGACTTCCCAGAACGCATCGAGGCGGCCGGCGGCGACGTAGGCCAGGTCCAGCGCGGCGCTGCCCAGCCGGCGCGAGCCGCGGGAAAACTCCGTCAGCCGTCCGAACAGGGCGATCATCTCCGGCAGCTTCTCGCGGTCGCCGTAGGGGAAGCCGGTGCAGACCAGCGCGCGCTCCAGCTCGCTCACGTCCGAGACAGACAGCTTCGCGCCGTTCAAGGTCGCGCCCGCGCCGCGCTCAGCGAGAAAGACCTCGTCGCGAGTGGGGTCCACCGTGCAGCCGGCTTCGAGAGCGCCGTTCACCTCCGCCCCGACCGTGCAGCAGTAGAGCGGCAGTCCGTGCGCGTAGTTGGTGGTGCCGTCGAGCGGGTCGACGATGAACCGGAGGTCGGCGAAGCGCACGTCCGAGCCGCCCGAAGCGCCGCTCTCTTCCGCCAGGATGCGCGCGCCGGGAAACCGTTCGTGCAGAACGCGC
>DATBAA010000011.1:0-1714 GCA_036271755.1 Myxococcales bacterium
CAGGGTGGTGACCGCAACTTTACAGGGCCGGGCATTGAGCCGGGCTGCCCAGCACGCACGCTCTCGAATTGCAAATGGCCGTCGAACCCAATGGATCGTTGATGTAGGTGAGGCACGCGCTGGTGTCCCAGCACTGCTGCACTTCCGCGCTGACGAAGGGTCCGCAGCGGACGTGAAAGCTGTCCCGGCCCGCGCCCTGCGCGGTGAAGAGCGTGGTGATCTCCGTCGTGCAGCCGTTGCCTCCCGAGGCCGCGAAGTTGAACTGTCCGTGGCCGTCGCTGAAGCCTTCGTAGCTGTAATCAAAGCTGGGAAGCCCGAATCCAATACCCGCCGTCAGGTCCATGGAAATGGTCCGCGGGTTGTCTCCCAAGTCGTAGAAGATGTGCATGGGAAAGAGCGGATCGGTGGGGTTGTTGATCCCCAGCTTCGCCGAGCTCTCGAAGTGCAGCGTCATGCGGCCGGTGCCGTTGCGGGCCTGCGCGCCGAAGAAGTTTCCCTCCACCACGGTGAGGAAGTCGCCGCCTTTGGGCCGCTCGTTGATGGAGTAATCCCACCGCCACGGGGTGCCGGTCTCGTCGATCTGCCGGACCATCTGCACCTCCACTTCGAAGCCTTTGTGGCTGTCGTCGGGAAACGGTCCCCAGATGCGCGTGTCGGTGTCGCGGGTGGTCGGCGGCACCGCGCGAATGGCGTCCACCAGCGTGAGCAGGTTGCTGACGCCGCCGTTGATGCTGTCGCCGGTCGATCTGGCGCTTTGATAGACGGTCGCGTCGCCCAACGAGCAGGCCGCCTGCGCCGCGCCGTTGGCGGGCACCTGCACCTTCAAGGCGTCTTTCTGCGGAATGGCTTCGAGAAAAGCGACGTCCTCGTTGGAGAGGTTTCCGCACGCGCAAGCGAGGGCGATGAAGAAGAGCGCGCTAGAACGCATATTCGACTCCTGCTGCAAACTCGGCGTAGCCCAGGTTCTGCGAGCCATCGACGTTGTAGAAGAGATAGTTGAGCCGCGCCCGCAGCAGCGCTGCGAGGCGGCTGCTGAACTGCCAGCTGAGCTGCCCTTGGATGCCGGGCGTGAAGGTGAAGAAGTTTTGATCCTGCAATTCGGCGTGGCTGGGGAAGGTGCGCGCCAGGTAGATGAAGGCGACGCGCACGCCCAAGGAAGCGGTCAAGGTGTTGGTCAGGTCGAAGTCGCGCCACAGCGACGCGCCGCCGCTCATCTCGAAGAAGCGCTCGTCGATGGGCGCCACCCCGGGCAGGTGCAGCGTGGCCGCGCCGCCGCCGAAGGAGAGATCGAGCCCCCAGGCCAGCGAGTGGCCCAGATCATCGCGCGTGGCCGTCTCCAGGCCCGCCAGCGCCGCCGGCGGGAAGAGGCCGTTGCGGGCCGCGCTGTCGAAGAAGAACTGCCCGCCGCCGGTGGCGCGCAGGCTCCAGCGCGCGCCGGTGACGCCCTTCTGCGGATCGTCGCTCAACGGCCTGCGCGAGAGCTTGTTGTCCGCGACCTCGACCGGGGTCTCGTCGACGGTGAAGTTGCCCAGCAAGAGGCTGTCGCCGTCGCGCTTCTTCACCACGTAGTCGCCGCGGGCCAGCGCCAGCCGGCGCGCGTTGCCCTTCGGTTTGGCCACCTCGGCGATGGCGCGGCGCGAGCTGTCGAGCACCACGTAGACGCCCTCGTCGGCGGCGGGAAAGAGCAGCACGCCCTTCGGCGACAGGTCGGTGA
>DATBAA010000012.1:0-4143 GCA_036271755.1 Myxococcales bacterium
GCCAGCTCGCCCGTCAGCTCGCGGGCCAGCTCGGTGACTTCGGCAGCGGCCGCGGCGGCCGTGGACCTTCGCGGCTTGCTGGGAGCAACCGAAGGCTGGGCGGCGGCCTGGGCGCGCTCGCGAGCTTCGGCCAATCGCGAAGGCCCGCGCGATTCTTGAACGCGCGAGTCCTGAATGCGTGTCTCGGGAGCCCGGGGCACCTCCGCGAAGCGCGGCCGTTCCACCGGCGGCGGCGCGCGGACTTCTATCGGCGCGCGAACTTCGACTGGCGCCGCGCGAACCTCCGCGGGCGGCGGCCGGAACTCGACGGCCGGTTCGTGCAGCTCGGGAGCGGGCGTCGCGACCGCCTGCGGCTCGTCGTCCGTGGCCTCGGGCATGGCCTCGTGCATGGGCTCGGGCGGCTGCGTCTCCAGCGCCGGCGCGATGGGCGGCCCCGAGCTCTCGGAGGCCGCCAGGTCCTGCGCCTCCGCGAGCTGCTCGTCGAGCGATCGCCCGAGCCGGACGCGCGGCCGCACCTTGGGCACGTTCTCCTCGAAGCCGCGCTTCATCTGGTCTCCACCGCTTTCAATCTCACCGGCTCGCCGATGCGCTCGCGCACCTCGTCCAGCACCGACTGGATGTCGGTCGCGCCCTTGCTCTCGGCATCGTACGCGAAGATGGGCACGCCTTCGCTGGAGGCCTGCGCGAACTTGGTGCACTGCCGGATGACGTGCTTCAAGAGGAAGTCCGGATAGTGCTTCTCCAGCGCTTCCTTGGCCTCTTTGGCGATCTTGTAGGTCGCGTTGTAGGCGTTGATGACGATGAAGATGTGATCGAGCACGTGCTGCAGATCCTCCTCGAGGCTCTGCACCGTCTCGAAGAGCAGCTTCAGTCCGTGGAAGCTCAAGAAGTCGGCGAGCACAGGCACGAAGAGGTCGTGCGCGGCCATCAACGCGTTCAGGTTCAAGAGGCCGAACGAGGGCGGCGCGTCCAACACCGCGAAGTCGTACCGGCCCTCGACGTCCTTCAAGACGTTGCGCAGCCGGAACTCGCGCGCGGCCAGCGGCATGAGCGAGAGATCGATGGTGCTCATGGTCAGATTCGACGGCACCAGGTCGAGCCCCGGCATGCCGGTGGGGACGATGACCTGCTCGAGCGGGGTCTTCTTGATGATGGCGTCGAAGAGCGTCTTCTCGGACTCTTCGCCCGCGACGCCCAGGCACTTCGAGGCGTGGCCTTGCGAGTCCAGGTCGATGACCAGCACGCGGTGGCCCATCTCGGCCAGGCGATAGGCGTAGCTGGTGGAGACGCTGGTCTTGCCGGTGCCGCCCTTGAAGTTGAGGAAGAGCTGCCGGCGCATGGGCCGGTGCGGCGGCATGCGGCCCATCGCCACGCGGGCGGCGTGCAGGTCTTCGACCGAGTAGACGATCTTGGGGGCGCTGGCGGTGCCGGCCGGGGGAATCGAAGACTTCACCAGCCCGGCGTCCTCCGCCTGCGAGAGCTCGCGCGTGGTCACGCCCAACACTTCGGCCAGACGGCGGCCGGTATAGCGGATCTGCTCCATCACGCGGCGCCTCCTTGCGCGGAAACCAGCCGCTTGCCGCGGCGGGTGAGACGGCCTTGCGCGACGAGCTGCGCGGCCAATTTCAAAGCCTCGCCCTCGCCGACGCCGATGTGCTCGGCCAGCTCCGCGTCGGTGAGGCCGAAGATGGCGGCCTGGACGGCGTGGAGCGCGTCGTCGGCGGGATCCTTCTGCGGCGCGGGCGGCGGGGCTTCGCTCTGGGCAGCGCCGGTGGCGGCGCGGACCGATGCGTCCTCGTCGTTCTCCAAGCGCGCGAGCAGGTCGGAGAAGCCCTCCGCGGCGGCGAGCGCGGCGGCGCGGCGGCGGACCGCTGGAGCCGGATCGGAGGCGGCGGTCTGCAGCGCTTCGCGAGCCCGCGAGGGAACGGCGCTCAAGGCTTCGGCGGCGGCCATGCGCACCAGCGGCGGCTCGGTTGTGGCCTGCAAGCCGATGACGATGTCGGCTGCGCCTTCGCCGCCGCAAGCCAGCAAAGCCTTGGCGATCTGCGCGCGGGCCTTGCTGTCGCGCTCGATGCCCAGGGCGTTGGCCAGGGCCGGCGCGGCCGCCGGGAGCGGCAAGGCGATGAGGTGGCGCGCGGCCTGCTCGCGCCGGCTGGGGTCGCGGGCGCTCAAGTTGCGCAGGCACTGGTCGGCGAGCGCGCGCGCTGCGGTTCCGGGACGCGGCTGCGGCGGCGCTGTGGGCGCGCTCGACGGCCGCGCAAAGTGCGTGGTCGCCGCGGGCTCGGGGTTCGGGGCGGAGAGGCGAACGTCGCCCGCGGCGGCCAGGCCGTTACCGCTTCCGAGGCGGCCTTCGGCCCAGAGTTTGCGAGCCTCTTCCACCGCATCCGGCTCGCGCTCGGGCTTCGGCGCGGGCGCGACCTCTTCGAGCATGGGCGGAGCCACCCCCGCCGCGGTCAGCAGGCGATCCGCTTCCGCCTTGTGCGCCCGCAGCGCGATGATCTCGCTGCGCAGCTCGCTGATGAACTGCGCCAATGCCGCCGGCGCCTCGCCGCTGCTGCGGGCCTGGGCCACCATCTCGCTCAGCCAGCGCTCGCGCTCGCTCGCCGCCCGGGCCAGCTCGCGATTCGCCTCATCGAGAGAAGCTTGCAGTGCCGCCGCGCGGGTCCGCTCTGCCTCCAGCGCCGCCGTGTCGGCCGTGCCATGCGATGGCCGGGCGAGGAGGGCGGCCATGCGCGCCCGCTCCGACTCCAGCTCCGCGGTCTGCATCCGGGCCGACCGGGCTCTCTGTTCGGCCGAAGCCGTCGCCTCTTCGGCGCGCGCCCGGGCCGCCTCGGAAGCCGCGCTGCGCGTCTGGGCCGCGCTCAGCTCGGAGGCCAGCTCGGAGAGACGCCATTCGAAGAAGACGATCTTCTCCAGCGCGGCGCGGAGCAGGTCGGCTGGAGTTGGAGAGGCGGAGTTCTCGACCACGGCAGGGGCTCCTCTTGACGGATCGACGAATCCGGCGGATCGAGCGCTCGCTGGTGACAGTATCTTGAGTGGATCGATCGGTCAAGGCGGCCGGACATCAGAGCGAAAAAAAAGGCGCGGTCGAGGCTCCCCAAGCCTCGCCGCGCCCTTCAATTTCGCCGGTGTCTCCCCCGAAACCCAGCCCCCCCTGTCCCGCGGTTTGCGCCCCTGTTCGCTCCCCGCGGAGCCCCTCCCGATGACCAGCTATAGAGCAAGCCGCATGCCTGGTTTTTTGCTCCGTTTCAGAGCGAAACAGCCGCTCGCCGGGTCTGCGCGGTCCTCAGATCTGGAAAGCCGGTCCCCAGGCTCTGCAATGGTTTCTCCACTCCTGGCGGTGAACAGCGTTCACTTCTTCTCTCGGAGCCGGTGAACAGCGTTCACCGCCGCGATCGGCGGCCGCGGAAAAAGTAAACGGTGTTCACCGGCGCTCTCGGGAGAAGTAAACAGCGTTTACCGTTGTCACAAATGACGTGACCACGAGGGTGTCCTGGGGGACGCCCGGAGCCGCGAATGCGGCCCCTCGCCTATGTCTACGGTGCTAGGCCGCGACGGCGGCGACTTCGGCGAGAGCCGGAAGCTCGGCGGCCAAAGCGGCGCGGCGCGCGAGCAGCGTTCCCTGCGCGGCGGCGCGGGGAGTGGTGGAGCCCATGGGGACGGTGAAGAGCGCGTCCATCCAGTTCTGGGCGCCGTGGCGGCCGGCCCGGCCGGCCAGATCCACCAGCAGCGTCGCATCCAGGGCGCGGGCGGCCAGATAGAGGGCCACCTGGCCGCGAAGCTCGATCGACAGCTCGAAGGCGCCGCCGGCCCAGGCCGCGCCCAGCGCCATCTCGGAGGTGCGATCCGGTCCGCCCCAGAGGCGGGCGCCGCGCTCTTCCACCCGCGTCGAGAGCGAAGCAGCGCCCGACAGCGGCATGCCTTCGGCCGCGAGGACGTTGGCGATGGCCTCCTTCAAGAGCGCATCCGGCCCGAGCAGCCCCGCGCCGGCGATGGGCACGCCGCGCTCGGCGAAGATCTCGGGGATGCCCGGAGCCCCCAGCGCCGCATCGCGCCCGGCGGCCACGAAGGCGCACCCGGCCTGCGCGGCGGCGGCGGCATAGACGACGCCCGGCGTCACCCAGTCGGCGCTCTGCTCCAAAG
>DATBAA010000013.1:0-4354 GCA_036271755.1 Myxococcales bacterium
TCGGGTCGAATCGAGCAGGCCGTCGTCGAGGCCGATGCCGCCGGCGTAGTTGCCGATCATCACGCCCGAGGCGACCGCGTCCTCGCCGATGAGCTGGTGCGTGCAAGGGATGCCGCCGGTGTCGACCCCGTCCTGGCCGCAGTCGAGGCGGGCGAGGCCGTTGTCGTCGAAGATTGCGTCGATGAACCCGGCCTTGATGCTGAGGAGCGTGCCGCCGGAGAAGGCGTGGCTGAAGTTGCCGTTGGCCACCAGCAACGTCCGGTCGGGCATGACCGCGAGGCCAGAGGGGAAGAAGAACTGGCTGTTGGCTTGCGGCGTTTCCCCACCGCCAAATCCGGGTGGCTGTATGACGGGCAATTTCTCGCAACCCGCGGCGAGAATGAGCGCGGCGATCAGAGGGAAGCGCATCGGAGCGGCCTTCGTAGGGCGGAAGTCGCCTCGGGTCAAGCCGATTTGTCGACTTGTAGGCGCGCGAAATCCGCGAGTGGGGCAAAGAGCTCGTGCAGCGCCCGGAGCATGGCGAGACGATTGTCTCTCTGTCCGGAGTCTGGATCCATCACCATCACCCCGTCGAAGAAGGCGTCCACCGCGGGCCGCAGGTCGGCCAGCGCGGCGTAGGCGGCGGGGTAATCCTCACCTTCGTCCAATGCGACGCTGAGCCGATCCTGGCTCTGCTTCAACGCCTCCAGAAGAGACGCCTCCGCGGGCAGCTTCGCCAGCGCCGGCTGCAAGGCCACCGCGGCGATCTTCTTTTCAGCGGCCTGGGCCAGGATGTTGGCGATGCGCCGGAAGGCCGCGGCGGTGGCCTCGAACTGCGCGCGCCGCGACTGGCGGACGTCCTGCAACGCCAGCACGCGCTTCTCCAACGAGACGAGATCGTGGGCGCCGGTGTGCAGCGCCGCCTGGATGCTGTCTGGCTGGGCCCGGTCCTTGAGTTGCACTTCAAGACGTCCAAGTAAAAAAGCCCAGATCTTCTCCAGCAGCGCCGGCTCTTGCGAGACCTTCTCGTTGGCCTTGTGCTGCTCCTGGGCATAGCGGAGCGCTTTGTACAGATCGAAGCGGTAGCCCTTGGTCAGCGTCAGCCGGATGAGGCCCAGCGCGGCCCGGCGCTGCCCGTACGGATCTGCCGTGCCGGTGGGCTCCTTGCCGATGCCGAAGAGTCCCACCAATTGATCGATGCGGTCGGCCAGACCCAACAGCGCGCCGGCGTCTCCCTGGGGCAGCTTGTCGTCCGCGCCGCGCGGCAGGTAGTGCTCGAAGATGGCGTCCGCGACCACCGGGCTGATGCCGTCGTGCAGCGCGTAGACGCGGCCCATGCTGCCTTGCAATTCGGGGAACTCGCCCACCATGCCGGTGGTGAGGTCGGCCTTGCACAGCTCTGCCGCCTCGGCTAGCTGCGCGGGCTGGGCGCGGCCGGTGGTCCCGTGCAGCCAGAGCGACAGCTCGCGCAGGCGATTGGCGCGATCCTGCTCGGTGCCCAGGCCCGCAAGGAAGGTGCGGCGGCCCAGCTTCTCGACCCGCGAGCGCAGCGTCGACTTGCGGTCCTCGTCGAAGAAGAACTTGCCGTCCGACAGGCGCGCCCGCAGCAGGCGCTCGTAGCCCTTGCGCGAGACAGCCGGGTCCTGGACGCGCGTGTTGGAGACGGCCACGAAGGCAGGCAGGAGGCTGCCATTTTCGTTCTGCACCGCGAAGTACTTCTGGTGACCGCGCATCTCCGAGACGAGCACCTCGGGCGGCAGCTGCAGGAACTCTTCCTCGAAGCGGCCCACGACTCCGGTCGGCTCTTCGACCAGACCCGTCACGATCTCCAGCAGCTCGTCGTCCGGACGGGGCACGCCGCCTGCTTCTTTGGCGGCCCGGGCCACCTCGATGGCGATGCGCTGCTTGCGCTCTTCCCAGTCGGCCAGGACGTGCGCTTCGCGGAGGATATCGACATAGGTAGCCGCGTCCGGCAGCGGAATCTCTTGCGGCGCGTGGAAGCGGTGGCCGCGCGTGGAGGCGCCGCTCTCGACGTCCGCGAAGGAGATCTTCAATGGCTTGCCGTCCAACGCGGCACCGATCCAGTGCACGGGCCGGGCGAAGGCGTCGGTCTCCAGCGAGCCCCAGCGCATCGACTTGCGGAAGGGAATGCCTCTGATGATCTTGGCGAGCAGCGGCGGCAGCGCTTCGTCCGCGCTCTGGCCTTTGACGGTCTGCTCCACCACCACGCGGTCGCCTTCGATCTGCAGCGCCTCGAGCGGAACTCCGGCCTTCTTGGCGAAGCCTTCCGCGGCCTTGGTGGGCTTGCCATCGACGAACGCAGCCTTGGCCGGCGGACCCGACAGCTTCTTGCGCACGTCCTCGGCGCGCGCCTCGATGCCGGTGACGAGCACCGCGAGCCTGCGCGGCGTGGCGTAGGTCTTCAGAGATGCTCCGCCCAGGAGCCGCGCCTCGGCCAGCCCCTTGGACAGCTCGTCGCGCATGTACTGCACGGCCGGCAGCTGGAACGACGCCGGCAGCTCTTCGCAGCCGATCTCGAAGACGAGGTCCATCAAGCGGCCCCTTTCTTGTCTTCGAGAAGATCTGCGTAGCGGGCCAGCTCCTTCTCGGCGAGGCCGCGATCGGGCAGCGCGGGAAACTTCATGCGGGCGCGCGTCGCCAGATAGAGCTTCGCGCAGTCGTGCGCGAGCTTGCGGACGCGCAGGATGTAGCCTTGCCGCTCGGTCACCGAGATGGCCCCGCGCGCGTCGAGCAGGTTGAAGCTGTGCGAGCACTTCAAGCAGTAGTCGTAGGCGGGCAACGGCAGCTTCGCCGCCACCAGCTTGCGGCACTCGCCTTCGTACTGATCGAAGAGCTTGAAGAGCAGGGCGGGGTCGCTGGCCTTGAAGCTGTACTCGCTCTGCTCGCGCTCGTTCTGCCAGAAGACGTCGCGGTAGGTGAGCTTGGTGCCGTCCGGGTACGTGCAGAAGATCAGGTCGTAGATGTTGTCCTTGTTCTGCAGGTACATCGCGATGCGCTCGAGGCCGTAGGTCAGCTCGGCCGCGACCGGCCTGCACTCGAAGCCGCCGGCTTGCTGGAAGTAGGTGAACTGCGTCACCTCCATGCCGTCGCACCACACTTCCCAGCCCAGGCCCCAGGCGCCCAGCGTCGGCGACTCCCAGTCGTCCTCGACGAAGCGCAGATCGTGATCGTCGGCGGTGATGCCGATGGCCCGCAGCGAGCCCAGGTAGAGCTCCTGCACGTTCTTCGGGCTGGGCTTCAAGATGACCTGGTACTGGTGGTGCTGGTGCAGGCGGTTCGGGTTCTCGCCATAGCGGCCGTCGGCCGGGCGTCGGGAAGGCTCGACGTAGGCCACGTTCCATGGCTCGGGCCCGAGGACGCGCAGGAAGGTGGCGGGGTTCATCGTGCCGGCGCCCACCTCGAGATCGTAGCCTTGCATCAGCGCGCAACCGCGCTCGGCCCAGTAAGTCTGCAGGGCGAGCAGGAGGCTTTGGAAGTCTTTTGGCGCGCGGTCGTTCGGCATGGGGCGCGGAAGCTAGACGAGCACGCCGCGATGCGCAAGCGCGCTTTCCAGAGCGGGTTTACCAGCGCTTCAGGGGCTGTCGAAGCGGATGCGGCGCACGAGATCGCGGCCCTCTTCGCTGATGACGGCGTCGCCGCGGGAGACGCCTTCCAGGACGAAGACGTAGGTTCTTCCACGCCGCACGACGGCCGCGTAGAGGCGCAGCGCGGGATGGTCGGTGGTGAGGACGGTCTCCGCGGCGTCCCCGGCGGCGCCGTCGAGCAGCGCGGGCTCCTTCTTCGAGCTCATGATCAGCTCGGGGCCCGGCTGCTTCTTGGCCAGGCGCATGGCCCTCATGATCAGCTCGCCGCGGGTGCGGCTGAGGCCCTCTTCGATGGGGAAGGAGGCCTCGTGCTCGGAGACGAAGCCAAAGGCGGCCACCCAGGCGCCGTCGGAGTCGCGGCGGAAGAGGTAGTCCACCTCGTCGTCGGCTTTGTCGGCGGGCCGATAGCCTTCCCAGCCGGGCGCCATGAGCTGGCCGCCGCTGACCTTGGCGATGGAGAAGATGCCGCTCTTCGGGCTGCTGGCGTAGACGACGGGCTTGTGCTGGCAGGCGCAGAGCAGGGCGGCGGCGATGAGCAGGAGAGGGCGCACCTGCCCTCTATAGGATCAATTTCAAGCCATTAAAAGCGGATGCGGCGGGCGAGGCCCCGGGCGTCGGCCACGGGCGGCGCGCCGCGCGAGCTGCCGGAGACGATATAGACGTATCGTTTGCCCAGCTGAATCAATGCCGCGTAGACGTGCAGCGCAGGCTGGCCTTCGACGTCGAGCTCTACCTCGGCCGCGGGTTCGGCCGCCTTGGTCAGGCCTGAC
>DATBAA010000014.1:0-4166 GCA_036271755.1 Myxococcales bacterium
CGAACGGCGGTGGAGCTGCAGGCGGCGGACGTCGGCTTCGTCGAGGGCCCAGACCGACATCTGGCGCACCTCCGCCTCGAGCTCGAGCAGTTCGTCGTCGGTGAGCGGCTCCTGCATTCGCCAAACGCTAGCACAGGCGCGCCGGATGGGCACTTACGCGTCCGGCGGGGTCCAGCGCCCTTCATCGGTTTCGTCGCGCAACCGACACACTTTCAATCGGGGTCAGGATCGTGGCTGTTTCGAACCGAAATCCAGCCTGGGTTCCTTCGAGTTCCGTGAGCCGCGAGTGACTTGGACTCATTCGCGAGAGCAGCATCGTCAGCGCTTGATCCGAACGTGACCCGAGAAAGGGAGATTGCCATGAGAGAGATCCTGAAGACGTTCCTTGGTGTGGCCGCGGTGGTGCTGGCGGCCGCCGCGTTCCAGGCGCAGGCGGCTACTGCGCGGCAGGAGACCGGCCCCGCGGTGTTCGAACCGGACGTGGAGACGCCGATCAACTGCCACGCGGGTCTCGCGTCCTGCACCATCAACAACATGTGTCAGACCAACTGCGGCCCCTTCTGGGTTTGCGGATTCAACGGCCGTTGCGTGGAGGGCAGCGTGATCGAGTGACGCCACGGGCATAGCCCCTGACCCCTCGGAGGCTGTAGCCGGCTTGCGCGGCGTGCTACAGCCTCTGGATGCCCTTGGCGCGACGGATCGGCCTCTTCGACGCGACCATGGTGGTGATGGGCGGCATCGTCGGGGCGGGCATCTTTCTCACCCCGGCGACGGTCGCCTTCGAGACCGGCAGCTATGGGCAGATGCTCGCGGCCTGGCTGGTCGGAGGTCTGGCCGCGCTGCTCGGCGCCTTCGTCTATGCGGAGCTCGGAGCGCGGCGGCCGCAGGCGGGCGGCCAGTACGTCTATCTGCGAGAGGCGTTGCACCCGTCGGTGGCATTTCTCTACGGCTGGGCGCTGCTGCTGGTCATCCAGACGGGCGGAATGGCGGCCTGCGCCATTGCCTTCGCGCGCTACTTCGAGCAGCTCTTTTCCACCAGCCTTCCCGAAGGCGCGCTGGCCGCGCTGGTGATGGCGGCGCTGACGCTGGTCAACTGCCTGGGCGTGGCCGCCGGCAGCCGCATGCAAAGCATCTTGATGCTGCTCAAGATCGTCGCGCTGACCGGGCTGATCGTCTCCGGATTCGTGGTCGAGGCAGCCGTGCCGGCGCCGGCGCCTGCAGGAGAGGGCCTGGGCGCGGCGCTCATTCCGGTGCTCTTCTCTTACGGCGGCTGGCAGACGGCCTGCTTCGTCGCGGGCGAGATGAAGGAGCCGCGCAAGGATCTGCCGCGCGCGCTGGTGCTGGGCGTGCTCGGCGTGATCGCGCTCTACACGCTGGTCGCGCTCGCCTGCGCGCGCTCGCTCTCGCTGGGAGCGCTGGCGCTCAGCAAGGCGCCGGCCTCGGAAGTGGCGACGCGGGCGCTGGGCAGCAAGGGCGCGACGCTCATCGCCGCCTGCATCGCCATCTCGACTCTGGGTTTTCTCAGCCAATCGATCCTCACCGCGCCGCGGGTCTACTTCGCCATGGCGCAGGACGGGGTCTTCTTCAAGAGCGTCGGAACCCTCAGCGAGCGCACCAAGGCGCCGGTGGTGGCCATCGTCCTGCAAGGCGTGCTGGCGGTGGTCATCGCGCTCAGCGGCACCTTCGACACCATTTTGCGCACGGTTGTTTCAATGGATTTCGTTTTCATGGCCCTCAGCGCCGCTTGTGTCTTCGTGTTTCGCAAGCGCGAACCAAAGGGCGGCTTCGAGATGCCGGGACACCCGGTGACCACGGTGGTCTTCATCGGCATCTGCGCTTGGGTGGTGGTGGCGGTCTGGCTGCGCGATCCGCTGCACGCTCTCTACGGGCTGCTCTTGACCGTGGCTGGGTTGCCAGCCTACCTGCTTTGGAATCAACGGAGGATCAAGACATGAAGCTCGCAGTCCTTGCCCTGCTGGTTGCCGTTCCCGCCTTTGCCCAGGAGCGGCGCGACCCGCGAGTGACGGCCATGGTCCAGCGCGTCGACGCGGCCCGGATGTTGGCCACGGTGACGAAGCTGGTCTCCTTCGGCACCCGGCACACGCTGTCTGACGCGAACGACCCCAAGCGCGGCATCGGCGCGGCGCGGAAGTGGCTGGCGTCGGAGTTCGCGGCCATTGCCCAGGGCACGAAGATGAAGCCCTTCGAGGACCGCTTCATGGCCGAGCCCAACGCGCGCATCCCCGCGCCGGTGGAGCTGATCAACGTCGGCGTGGTGC
Source organism: Myxococcales bacterium (assembly GCA_036271755.1). GTDB lineage: Bacteria > Myxococcota > Myxococcia > Myxococcales > 40CM-4-68-19 > 40CM-4-68-19. Next base: position 2,280 of record DATBAA010000014.1, read on the forward strand.
TGCCCGGGTCGGATCCGGCGCGCGCCAAGGACGCCATCGTCATGACCGGCCACTACGACAGCATGCCGAGCGACATCAAAGACCCCAAGACCGACGCGCCCGGCGCCAACGACGACGGCAGCGGCACCTCGATGGCCTTGGAGCTCGCGCGCGCCTTCGCGAAAGAGTCGCCGGCCATCACGGTCTACATCGTGGCGGTGGCGGGCGAAGAGCAGGGGCTGGTCGGGTCGAAACACCTGGCGGAGCGGCTGCACCAGGAGGGCGTGAACGTCATCGCCATGACCAGCGTGGACATCGCCGGCAACTCCGAAGGAATGGACGGCACCAAGGACTCGACCACCGGCCGCATCTTCTCGGAAGGCACGCCGGATCTCGAGAACGAGGCGCAGAAGAAGCTGCGGCTGGCCATCGGCAACGAGAACGACAGCCCGGCGCGAGAGTGGGCGCGGTATCTGCAACGCGTGGGCGAGCTCTACTCGAGCGGCCTGCGGCTGCGGGTGATGCTGCGCCGCGACCGCATCGCGCGCGGCTCGGACCATATGTCGTTCTCGCACGAAGGCTTCCCGGCCATCCGCTTCTCCGAGGCGCGCGAGAACTATCACCGGCAGCACCAGACGCCGCGCATGGAGAACGGCATTCAGTACGGCGATGACCTGGCCCACTTCGATTCGCTCTATGCCGCGAAGCTCTGCCGCGCGCTCACCGGCGCCATGGCAGCGCTCTCGTTCGCGCCCGCGCCTCCCGGGGAAGTGACGCTGCTGGGCGCCGTCTCGCCCGATGCGCGGCTCAGGTGGAAGCTGCCCGAGAACGCAGCCGACGTCGTGCTCTATCGCCGCCCGGCCGACGCCGTGACCTGGACCAACGTGGAGTCTCTGGGCAAGGTCTCCGAGGTGGTGCTGCCCTCCGTCACCACCGACGATTGGTTCTTCGCCATCGCCACCGTCGACTCCGCCGGCAACCAATCCCTCGCCACCCCCCCAGGCGTGATCGCCCGATAAAAACCATTCACCGCGAAGGGCGCGAAGAACGCGAAGAGAAGGTACTGGTTTTTCCTTCGCGGCCTTCGCGTTCTTCGCGGTGAAAAAAAGCGTGATATTTGACGGCGATGCGGATTGAGCGAGATGGGGCGGTCGCCATCCTGACGATGGATTCCGGCAAAGCCAACGCGATGAGCTCGCAGTTTTTGGACGAGCTGTCGGCGGCGTTTGCTGGCCTGGGCGACGCCAGGGCGGCGGTCATCACCGGCAACGAGAAGATCTTCTCCGCCGGGCTCGACCTGCCGGGCATCATCGACCTGGAGCGCAAGCCGCTGACGGAGTTCATGGGCAAGTTCGAGCGCGTCATGCTGCAGGCGTTCGAGCTGCCCGTGCCGCTGGTGGCGGCCATCAGCGGCCACGCCATCGCCGGCGGCGCGGTGCTGGCGCTGCAGGCCGACGTGCGCATCGCGGTCGATCGCGAGAGCCTGCGCATCGGCTTCAACGAAGCGCAGCTGGGCATGGGTCTGCCGGCGATGGTGATCGAGCCTTTGCGTGAACAGGTGCCCGGGCCGTCGCTCACGCGCATGGTGCTCACTGGAGAGCTGTTCGGTCCGCACGAAGCGCTCAGACTGGGGCTCCTCCACGAGGTGGCTCCAGAAGGGACGCTGATGCAGCGGGCGCTGGCCAAGGCCCAGGCGTTCGCGGCGCTGCCGGCGGGCGGCCTGCGCAACATCAAGTCTTCGCTGCGCAAGCCCATCGGCGACCGCATCCGCGCGCTGGCGGGTGTGGGCAACGACCGCTTCGCCGACATCTGGTTTGCGCCCGATACGCAACTTGCCCTGCGCGCGACCGTGGCGAAGCTGAAGCCCAAGAGCTAGACCTTCGGCATGCCCGCTGAAGGAGGCCTGCG
>DATBAA010000015.1:0-5344 GCA_036271755.1 Myxococcales bacterium
CAAAGTTGTCGTATCCAGCCGCGCCAGCATGGAGCCGACCAGGTCCGCCGCGAGCACGCGGCGCGGCTCCCCGCGCGGAAGATCGGCGACCACCCGGGGAAAGACCACCTGCGCCGCGATGGCCACGAAGAAGAGCTGACCGCCCGCGAGCAGCGCGCAGAGAAGCCGGAAGATGCGTTCCATGGGCGCCATTTGCGTTACTTTCCGCGCACCATGCAAGGAGACAAGACAGCGCAGGTCAAGGCCAAGGCGCTCGAGCTTGGTTTCGATTTGTGCGGGGTCGCGCTAGCGCGGCCGGTCGATCCGGCGCGGCTGGACAAGTGGTTCGCCCAGGGCTGGCACGCCTCGCTCTCGTACGTGAAGGACCGCCGCGCCGAGCGGCTGGACCCGTCGCTGCTCATCCCAGGAGCCCGAAGCGTCATCGCGCTCGCGGCTTCCTACGGACCGGGGCCGGACGATCCGCAGCCTGTCCCCGGAGAGCTGCTCATCGCCCGCTATGCCCGCGGCCGCGACTATCACAACGTCATCCTCAAGCCGGCCCGCAAGCTCGCCGCCTGGCTGCGCGAGCAAGGCGCCAACGTCTATTGCGAAGTCGATACCGGCGCGGTGCTGGAGAAGTATTGGGCGCAGGAAGCCGGCCTGGGATGGATTGGAAAGAATGGATGTCTCATTCACGAGCGGCTCGGATCCTGGCTGCTGCTCGGCGCGTTGATCACCGACCTCGAGCTCGAAGCGGATGCTCCGCAGCGAGACCGCTGCGGCGACTGCGCGCTCTGCATTCCGGCCTGCCCCACGCAAGCCATCCCCGAGCCTCGGTATGTCGACGCGAACAAATGCCTCGCGTTCCATACCATCGAGCATCGCGGCGAGATTCCGCCCGAGCTGGCGGCAAAAGCCGGCGGCCGGCTCTTCGGCTGCGACGCCTGCCAGGACGTCTGCCCCTGGAATCGCAAAGCGCCGCCGGGCCGCCTGGTGCAGCTGCGCGCGAGGACCCCGTCATTGCATGTGAACGATGTTCTCTCGCTCACCGCGGCCGAGGCGCGCAGACGCTTCGAGGGCACCCCGCTCCTCCGCGCCGGCCGCGACGGCCTCGTCCGCACCGCGCTGGCCGTGAGCCAGCAATCTCCCGAGACCCTGCGCAAGTTCAGTGAAGACGAAGCCCCCGGCGTCCGCGCCCAAGCCCATTCCGCACTCTCGAGATCAGCTGATTAGCTTCTCTTCAATTGCACCAGGCAACTCACTGTCGTCTTCGACCGCATACCATGCTTCGTAGAGCGCGTGATTCAGTTCGCCAGAGAGCGCCAACGCTACGGCCGAAGCGGCCCGGGACTTTCTGAAAAATACGGCCGACTCCGGCGTGTGCATTTCGGTGTTGTTACTGAGCCGGAAATATTCCTCGTCGTGCTCTTCGGAGAGGCGGCTGACCTTCTCGATCAGGAACGGCGCTTCAACCCCGGCATGAAGCGCCGCGAGAGCTTGACTGATGCTCTCATCCACAACCCCCGCCGACCGCACCGCGATCTCGCACGCCACCACGACCGCCGCTTTGCGCTGCGAATCCGTAGCGCGCCGAAAAGCAGCTTCCACATGTGGAAACTGAGTGTCGAGGCCCAAGCGGCTCACCGGGACGGAAGCTCGAGGACGGTGCCGTTCGGCGCCTCGACCGAGAGCAGATACGAAACCGCGTCGGCGACGCGGGATAGCGGCACCCAGCCGTCCTGATTCGCGCTCGACATGGCGCTCGCGTTCTGCGCGGTCTTCAGCGTGCCTGGGGCGATGACGTTGGCGCGGACGCCGGCAATTCCCTCGTCGGCGATGGCCTTGGTCAACGCGATCACGCCTGCCTTCGCGGCCGTGTACGCTGCCGACCCCGCGATGCTCGTGTACGTCGCGGCGGTATAGGCCGAGACGTTGACGATGCGCCCCTGCCCGCCCATGCGCTTCAAGGCCGCGCGGCAGCAGAGGAATGTCGAGCGCAAGTTCATGTGAACCATGTTCTCGAAGGTCGCCAGGTCAGTGCTCGCGACGGTCCCGCCCGCCCAGCCGCCCGCGCAATGGACCGAGCCCCACACGGCCCCGAACGCGGCGCGCGCGGCGTCGTAGGCCGCCTCGACCTGCGCCTCGTCGGACAAGTCGGCGACGTGCTGGATGGCCCGATCATCGACCGGGTCCGATGCGCGGCGCACCATCGCCAGCACGTGGAAGCCGTCGTCGAGCAGCCGCTTGCAGACCGCCGAGCCGAGATTGCCCGCCGCGCCGGTGACCACCACACCTCGAGAGGACGTAGGCATTGACATGGGCGCGGGATGCTCGCAGATCGGTGCGCCCGATGCACGCCCGAACTCCTGCGAAAGCGCTCCTCTACGGCGGGCTGCTGCTCCACACCGCGCTCTCGGCGGGCACGTATCTGATCGGCAAGCGCGCGCTCGCCGAGCTGCCTGCGCTGGCCTTGGGGCTGCTGCGCTTCACCGGCGCGTCCACGCTGCTCGGGCTCTTGCTGCTGCGCCTCAAGCCGCGCGGCGAGCGGCTGCCGCCCAAAGAGGCGAGGCGAAAGCTGCTGCTGCTGGCGTTCATCGCCGTGCCCATCAACCAGGGCCTCTTCCTCTACGGCCTGCAGAACTCGACCGCCGCCCACGCCGCGCTGCTCTACGCGCTGACGCCGCTCTTCGTGCTGCTGCTCGCGCAAGCGCTGCTCGGCGAGTTCCCTGGCTGGCGCGCGGCCGTGGGCACCGCCATCGCCCTGGCCGGCACCGTCTTCATCCTCCTGGAGCACGGGCTCGACTTGAAGCGCGGCCCGCTCTTCGGCGACCTGCTGCTCGTCGTCGCCGTAGTGGCCTGGGCGGTCTACACCACCGAAGGCCGCGAGCTGGTGGCGAAGTACGGCGCGCTGCCCACCATCGCCTGGACCATCATCGCCGGCACCATCCTCTTCCTGCCGGTGGGAATCACCGCTGCCGTCATCCAGCGCGAGCGCATCTTGCAAGCCTCGCCGCAGGCCTGGCTGGGCGTGGCGTATCTCATCGTCGGCACCAGCGTGATCGCCTACCTGCTCTGGTATTGGGCGCTCAAACATCTGGAAGCCGCGCGGGTGGCCATCTTCAGCAACTTGCAGCCGCTGGCGACCGCGGTCCTGGCGCACTTCTTCCTGGGCGAGCAGATCACCGTCGCGTTCTTCGCGGGCGCCATCGCCGTCATCGGCGGCGTTCTGTTGGCTCAGCGTCACTCATAGGCCAGCGCTTCGCGGATGGTGTCGCGCGTCGCACGGACCGCGGGCGCGAAGCTTCCCAGCACGGCCAGCAGCAGGGAGAGCAGCAGCCCGATCCCAACTCCGCGAGGCTCGAAGACGAAGTCCATGCTGCTGTGGAAAGCGTGAATCACGAGACCCCGGCCGATGAGCTTCGACACCGGCCACGCCAGCAGCGCCGCGACGCCCCAGCTCGCGAGGCCGATGACCGCACCCTCGGCGACGACCAGCAGCCACACCGTAGCCGGCGTCGCGCCCAGCGCGCGCAGCACCCCCAGCTCGCGCCGCCGCTCCAGGACGTTGAGGCTCATGGTGGTGGCGAGCCCCAGGCCGCCGACGCCGCCCAGGATCGCCGAGAGGATGACGAGCGCGACGTAGATCATCCGCATGTGCTCGTCGAAGCCCGTGCGCGAGTCGGCCTTGCTGTTGCTGGTCATGGCGCGCAGTCCTTCGGCTTCCAGCGCTTTGTCCACGGCGGCACGCGCAACCTCGACATCGCCGCGGACGGCGATGCGCAGGCTGTTGGTCATGCCCGGCATCTCGATGGCCTCGCGCGGAATGTAGGCCGCCGGCGGCGAGAAGGGCTGCCGCGCGATGCCGACGACCTGAAACTCCTTCGGCATGTGGCCGAGCCGCAGCGTCACGGTCTGTCCAGGTTGCAGCTCGCGATGCTGCGCGGCGAGGGCGGAGCTGATGACGAGCGCGTTGGTGTCGCCCGGCTGCAGCCCGCGGCCGCGCGAGATGTCGAAGTCGAGCATGCGCGTCGCGGGAGGCAGCGCGAAGACCGGAAAGCTGCCGGCGGGAGCGCCTCCGCCGCCGCCGTGCAGACCCGCCGCATGCGTCTCACCCGGGCCCGGCAGGCTTCCCTGGGTCGTCATCCAAGCCTCGAAGCCCTGGACCTCCGGGACCGCGCGCATCGCGCGCTCCACCTGCTCCGCCGTGCCCGTCCCGGCGAGGGTCACCGAGAGGTCGAACTTCATCTTGGCGAAGAGCCCGTCGAGCGTGCCGATCATCGAGGCCCGCACGTTGAGCGCGGTCATGAAGAAGAGCCCGCCCAGCGAGAGCGTGCCCAACGTCAGCAGCACCCGCGTCCGCCGGCGAAAGGCGTTGCGCAGCGCCAGCAGCACTGGCCGCGCCAATCCGCCGACTCCGGCCAGCGCGCGATCCAACGCATCGGCGCCGAAGTTGTTCTGCGAGACGCCGTGGCTGGTCAGCGCCTCGCAGACCGGCACCGCGGTCCCTCTCCACACTGGCCACGCCGCGGAGAGCAGCGGCGCGAGCAGACCCAAGAGCGCGGCGACGGCGAACACCCAGGCCGGCACCGCGAAGCTACCAATGTCGAAGTTGAGAAAGACCGCCATGGCCTGGACGATGGCTCGACCGCCCAACACGCCCGGGCCGAGGCCGATGAGCACCGCCACGGCTCCGAGCAGCAGCGCCTGGCCCAGATAGATGCGCGCGATCCGCGCCCGCGAGCCGCCGATGGCCTTCATCACCCCGATCTGCCGCACCTGCGAGGCCATCAGCGCGGTCATGAGGTTCATCACCAGCGCGCCCGAGAGCACGAGCGCGAAGAGCGCGAAGCTGGCCAGCACCAGGAGCAGCAGCCCCATCAGATCGGCGTGCGGGTGCTTGCCGGGCTCGGGCAGGTCGACGCGCGTCACCGGGTGCCCGCGCGCCTCCAGGACGGCTTTCACTTGCAGGGCGTCGCCACCCTGGAGATAAAGCCGGTCCAGCACCGGCGCCTCGCCGAGCAGCGCCAGCGTCTGCAGCGTCACGTAGCCGTAGACGAGATTTTCCATGCGCGCTTGCGCCTGGCCCACGTCCTTGACCGTGCCGGAGATCCGCAGCGCGTGGTCCAGGCCGCGCGCCGTGCGGACGGTGACCTCGTCGCCGATCCGGGCATGCGCCACCTGCAGCGCGTCGCGCTCGATGAGGATCTCGCCCGGCTTGGGCGGCCAGGCGCCGGCCTGCGGCATGAGCTTGCTGACGCGGATGGCGGCGAAGTCCTGCACCACGAAGAGCGTCAAGGTGCGCCACTGCGCGGGCCCGGCCTTGATGCGCCCGCTCAAGACCCGGCGAGCTTCGGCCACCTCGACT
>DATBAA010000016.1:0-2040 GCA_036271755.1 Myxococcales bacterium
CTGCATCACCGGCCAGGTCGCCTCGACGGTCATCGGCACCGACGCGTTTCAGGAGGTGGACACCACCGGCATCACGCTGCCCATCACCAAGCACAACTACCTGGTCACTCGCGCCGCCGACATTCCCGGAGTCATTCGCGAGGCGTTTCACATCGCGCGCTCCGGACGGCCGGGGCCGGTGCTGGTGGACATCACCAAGGATGCACAGCAAGCGACGGTCAGCGCGGCGGAGCCGAGAGCGCCGCGGCCGTCGCGGGCGCCAGCAGCCATTGGCGAAAGTGAGTTGGACCGCGCGGCGGCGCTCATCGACGCGGCCGAGCGGCCACTCATCCTCGCCGGCCAGGGCATCCTCAAGGCAGACGCGACGGGCGCGCTCATTCAATTCGCCGAGCGCACCGGCAGTCCCGTGTCGCAGACCCTGTTGGGCCTGGGCGGCTTCCCTGCAAGCCACAAACTCAGCCTCGGCATGTTGGGCATGCACGGCGAAGCCTGGGTGAACAACGCCGTGCAGGACGCCGACCTGCTCATCGCGCTGGGAATGCGCTTCGACGATCGCGTCACCGGCAAGCTCGCCACCTTTGCGCGCAACGCAAAGAAGATCCATGCGGAGATCGACGCCTCGGAGATCGGTAAGAACGTACCCGTCGACGTGGGCCTGCTGGGCGATGTCCGGACGACGCTCGAAGCGCTGCTCCCGCGCGTGAAGCGGCGCGAGCGCACCCAGTGGCTCGAGCACCTGGCAAAGCTTCGCGGCGACACCTCGGTGCGCGACATCGTCACCCTGCCCGACGACGGCCGCCTGCACGCGGCGCACGTCATCCACGATCTCTGGCGCCTGACGCGCGGCGAGGCGCTGGTGGTCACCGACGTGGGCCAGCACCAGATGTGGGAAGCCCAATATTACAAACACGACTTTCCCCGGAAGCTGCTGACCTCCGGCGGTCTGGGCACCATGGGCTTCGCGCTGCCGGCGGCCATCGGCGCGGCCAAGGCGTTTCCGCGCGAGCAGATCTGGGTCGTCGTGGGCGACGGCGGATTTCAAATGACCGCGTGTGAGCTCGCGACCTGCGCGCAGGAGAACGTGAAGATCAACATCGCGGTCATCAACAACGGTTACCTGGGAATGGTTCGCCAATGGCAGGAGCTCTTCTACGGCGGCCGCTATGTCGCGACGCCTTTGAAGAGCCCCGACTTCGTCAAGCTGGCAGAGGCGCACGGGCTCACCGGCCTGCGGGTGCAGAAGCGTGAGCACCTGGAGGCCGCGTTCGCCAGGGCCGTCGCGGACCCCGGCACGGTGGTGATCGATTTCCGCGTCGAGCCCGAGGACAGCGTCTACCCGATGGTGCCGGCCAACGCCGACCTGCGCGAGATGATCCGGCGGCCGTCCAAGCTGGTGGAGCGCGCCGATGATCAGTGACGCGCCCGGCGCGGCCCCGCGCACCTTCATCGTCCACGTCCAGGATCACCCCGGCGTGCTCAATCGAGTCGTCTCACTCTTCCGGCAGCGCGCGGTGAACATCGAATCGCTGGCGGTGGGCAGCAGCGAAGAGCCCGGCGTCTCGCGCATCACGCTGGTGGTCCGCGCCGAAGCCGCCGCCGCCGCGCGATTGGCGTTGCGGCTCTACAAGATCATCGACGTTCTGCGAGTCACCGACGTCAGCGCGCTCAAAGCGGTGGTTCGCGAATTGGTGTTCATCAAAGTCACGGGCGAATCGCGCAACGAGCTGCTGCAGCTCTGCACCGTCTTTCGCGCCCGCGTGGTGGACCTCTGCCCTGCTTCGGTCACCGTCGAGGCCACGGGCACGCAGGACAAGATGGACGGCCTCATCGAAGCGCTGCGGCCGTTTGGAATTCTCGAGCTGGTTCGCACGGGCGCTGTGGCCATGACTCGCGGACTCGAAGCACAAACCTTTCAACAACCGAAGCAAGAAGGAGCATGACCATGGCGGAGCTCTTCTACGACAAGGACGCAAGCCTCGAACCCATCGCGCGCAAGAAGGTGGCGATCATCGGCTACGGCAGCCAGGGGCACGCGCACGC
>DATBAA010000017.1:0-2993 GCA_036271755.1 Myxococcales bacterium
CTTCGCCGGGCTCACCGCGCTGACCCGCAAGCCCATTGGCCTCATCCGCGAAAACCCGGACACGCGGGCGTTCCTGCACGATGCCCTGAAGGAGGCCGTCCAGGTGGCCCGCGCCGAGGGCGCTCCGCTGCTCGAGTCGTACGAGCCGACCACCATCGCGCAGTTCGACGCGGCGGCCCCAAACTTCATGTCGTCCATGTCGCAAGACCTGCTGCGCGGCGGCCGCCTGGAACTCCCCTGGCTGTCGGGCGCCATCGTGAGGCGCGCCGCGAAGCACGGCATTCCCGTACCGGCCCACCGCGCCATCCAAGCCGCGCTCGTCCTCTACGAACAGGGCGACAAGAAGTAGATGCCCGTCCTCGACCGCTATCTGGAGGCGATGTCCAAGCAGCGCGCCGAAGCGCTGGTGTTTCGCAGCGGCTCGCCCGTCGAGATGGTGATCAGCGGCAAAGCCAAGCCGGTCTCCAGCAAGCCCGCCACCTTCGAGCAGCTGCGCGGGCTCTTCGCCGAGATCCTGGGCAAGGTCACCGAGGGCATCCACACCTACAAAGGCCCGCTCAGCACGGTGGCCATCAACCTGGTGCTGCCCGCCGGCGGGTTGACGGCGCGGGTCGAACCGGCCGCCGCGGAAGACCCCTTCATCGAGATGGCCACCGATCCGGCCGTCAAGGCGGCCCGGGCAAAGTCGGGCATCGCGCCCAAGACGCTGGACGAGCTCTTCCACCAGATGCTCGATCTCAAGGCCTCCGACCTGCACTTGAAGGCCGGCAAGGTGCCGCACGTCCGCATCGACGGCAGCATCTCCCAGCTCTCGGGCCGGCCGGTGCTGGACAACGAGACGCTGGACCAGTTCGTCCACTCCATCATGCCCGACCGCAACAAGGCCGAGTTCAAGGAGTGCAGCGACACCGACTTCGCCTACGAAGCGCGCGACGCCCAAGGAGCCGTACGGGCGCGCATGCGCTGCAACGTCTTTCGCGATCTGGCCGGCGTGGGCGCGGTCTTCCGGCAGATTCCCTCGAAGATCATGTCGGCCAAGGACCTGAACCTGCCCAAGTGCGTGCTCGACTTCTGCGCCATGGACAAGGGCCTCGTCGTCGTCACCGGCCCCACCGGCTCGGGCAAGTCCACCACGCTCGCGGCCATGGTCGACTACGTCAACGAGACGCGCGAAGACCACCTCATCACCATCGAAGATCCGGTCGAGTTCGTGCACTCGGACAAGAAGTGCCTCATCAACCAGCGCGAGGTGGGCACGCACACCAAGGGCTTCAAGTCCGCGCTGCGTGCGGCTTTGCGCGAAGATCCGGACATCGTCCTGGTGGGCGAGATGCGCGATCTCGAGACGGTGGCCATCGCCATCGAGACGGCAGAGACGGGCCACCTGGTCTTCGGCACGCTGCACACCAACACGGCGGCCAGCACCGTCGATCGCCTGATCGATCAGTTCCCGGCCGACCGCCAATCACAAGTGCGCACCATGCTCTCCGAGTCGTTGAAGGGCGTGGTGGCGCAGACGCTGCTGAAGAAAAAGGGCGGTGGCCGCGTGGTCGCCCTGGAAATCCTGGTGGTAACGAGCGCCATCGCCAACCTCATCCGCGAGGGCAAGACCTTCCAGATCCCCTCTGCCATGCAGGTGGGCAAGAGCCTGGGCATGCAGACCCTCAACGACTCCATGTTCGACCTGGTCAAAGCCGGCATCGTCGAGCCGCAAGAAGCCTACGACCGTTCGATCAGCAAGAAGGAATTTGGCTCGCTGCTCAACCGCTCCGGCTTCAAGGGGCCTTGGAACGACGAAAAGGCGGCCTGACATGGCGGACGACACCAAGCTCAATCGCTGGAGGCTCTTTGCCGAGTTGGACGCGGCCGACGCGGAGGTGATCACCAAGGCGTGCGAAGAGCGCATCCTGGTCGGCGGCGAGGAGCTCTTCCACGAGAACGACCCGGGCGACTCGCTCTTCATCGTCCAGAGCGGCCGGGTGGACGTCTTCAAGAACATCCGCGGCGACGTCGACCGCGCGCTCACTTCGCTGGGAGCCGGCGACGTCATCGGCGAGATGAGCTTCATCGACGGCGCGCGCCGCAGCGCCACCGTGCGCACCGCCGAGGCCAGCGAGTTCCTGGTGCTCTCGCGGGAGAGCTTCGCCAAGGTGCAGAAGGACCGGCCGGACATCGCGGCGTCGTTCTTCCGCAACATGGCCGCCATCGTCGCCGCGCGCCTGCGAACGACCAACGAGCTCTATCGCGAAGCCGTGTCCTTCGGCATCGAAGCCACCGGCGCGCAGACCTTGAACCTCAAGAACATGGCCGAGGAGCTGAAGCACGTCACGCTGCACCTGGCGGGCGAGCAAACCGTCTCCGGGCGCATCTTGCAGATGGACCACCACCAGGCCGGCTACACGGTGGTGCTGAAGCTGGAGAACGAGCGGCTGACGGTGATTCCGTACCACGCCATCCAAAGGATCGATCTCTCGTGAGCGCGATCGTGAAGTTCCCCATCAGCATCGAGCTGCCCGTGCAATGGGGCGAGATGGACGCTTTCCAGCACGTCAACAACGTCACCTACCTGCGCTGGTTCGAGTCGGCCCGCATCGCTTACTTCCGCGCCGCGAAGCTCATGTACGACATGCCGCGCACCGGGCCCATCATGGCGCGGCAGAATATCAACTATCGGCTGCCGCTCACGTACCCGGACACGGTCGTCGTCTCGGCCGCGGTGAGCTCGATGGGCACCACCTCGTTCCAGCTGCAGATGGAGCTGCGCAGCAAGGCGCACGACCTGGCGGTGGCGGCCGACGGCGACGCGGTCATCGTCATGTTCGACTACCAGCAGCAGAAAAAGACCGCCATCACCCCCGAGCTTCGGGCGGCCATCGAATCCCTGCAAGGCTAGACGGCGCCGGGCGAGGCAGACCACCTCACACGAGGAGGTCGAGTTGTCTGCGCGGATCGCAAGCGGTGGGGATGGCTCGTCGCGCGCGAGGAGCCGGGGG
>DATBAA010000018.1:0-11417 GCA_036271755.1 Myxococcales bacterium
GCAGGAGCTCTTGCGGGCGGTGCAGGCGGTGGCGCCGGAAGCGGAGGTGGTGCTGATGACCGCCTATGGCACCGTCGAGGCGGCGGTGGCGGCCATGAAGGACGGCGCGTACGACTTCCTCACCAAGCCGCTCAAGCGCCACTCGGTGCTCAAGTCGGTGCAGCAGGCCTTGGACAAGCGGCGGCTGGTCCAGGAGAACAAGACGCTGCGGGCGAAGCTGGCCGGCACCGAGCAGCCCATCGTCGGGCAGAGCCCGTCCTTGCGGGCCACGCTCGACATCATCCGCCAGGCGGCGCCGTCGTCGGCCACGGTGCTGCTGCTGGGCGAGAGCGGCACGGGCAAGGAGATGTTCGCGCGCGCGCTGCACGAGCACTCGCCGCGGGCGCAGATGCCCTTCGTGCCCATCAACTGCGCGGCCATCCCCGAGACCATTCTCGAGTCCGAGCTCTTCGGCTACGAGCGCGGCGCCTTCACCGGCGCCACCCAGCGCAAGGAGGGCCGCATCGAGCGCGCGCAGCAGGGCACGCTCTTCCTCGACGAGATCGGCGAACTGACCCCGTCCGTGCAGGTGAAGCTGCTGCGCTTCCTGCAAGAGGGCGAGATCGAGCGGCTGGGCGGCAACGCCACCGTCAAGGTCGACTGCCGCGTGGTAGCCGCCACCAACCAGGACCTGGCCACGCGCGTGCGCGAGCAGAAGTTCCGCGAGGACTTGTTCTACCGGTTGAACGTCATCCAGGTGGTGCTGCCGCCGCTGCGGGATCGCGTCGAGGACGTGCCGATCCTGGCGGACCACTTCATCGCCCGCTACTCGGCCAAGAACCAGAAGCCCGTGCGCGCGCTGACCGCCGAAGCGCTGACCGCGATGGAGAGCTATCCCTGGCCCGGCAACGTGCGCGAGCTGGAGCACGCCATGGAGCGCGCGGTGGTGCTCTCGCGCGGGGCAGAGATCGAGCTCTCCGACCTGCCCGAGGCGGTGCGCGGCGGCGGCGCGGCGGCGCGGGCGGGAATGGCCGGCGCCATCGAAGGGCGAACGCTGACCGTGCCGCTCGGCACGACCATGGAGGAGATCGAGCTGCGGGTCATCCGCGAGACGCTGCGGCAGACCAAGGGCGACAAGAACCTTGCGGCCCAGCTGTTGGGAATCGCCGCCCGGACCATCTACCGCAAGCTCGAGCGCGAGAGCGGCGACTGACAAATTGTCAGCGACTGGCCCGCCCGCGCTGCCAGCTTGTCGCCCGCAAGCCGTCCGGGCAGGCCCGCGGCAGTAGGAACGGGGCCGGAACCGTGGCATGAGCCTTGCTCTTCACAATCCTTCATGGAACTGGTGCTGCAGCGTTATTCGTGGGCCGTTGGCGTCCTCGGGGCGATCATCGGCGCGTATCTCGCTGCCCGCACCATCAACACCTTCGCCGCCTCGGCCATCGCCCCCAAGCCGTCGCTGACGTCGCAGGTGGGCGCCGCCCAGCCGCAGGCCATGACGCAGCACGTGGATCTGGACGCCGACATGGTGGCCAAGCTCTTCAACGTGCCGCTGCCCAAGCCGCCGCCGCCCGACGCCGCGCCGGTGGTGCAGCAAGGCCCGGTCTGGAACCCGGTGCCGGTGCGCACCTCGCTGCGCGGCTCGCTCATCGGCACCGCCGTGGCGGACCCGGCGCAATATTCGCTCTGCGAGATCATGAACCCCGACCTGGGCGAGCCGCAGATCTTCACCGTCGGCTCAATGTACCTGGGCGCGCGCATCTACCAAATCGACAAGGAGCGCGTGCTCTTCGTCAACAACGGCGTCAACGAGTACATGGACAACGGCGCGGCCGGTCCGAACCTGGGCGTGGTCGCCGTCGCGCCGCCGCCGCCCTCCAATGACGGCTCGGTCAAGCAGCTCTCCGAGCACCAGTACGTGGTGGCCAAGAGCGAGATCAACAACGCGCTCACCAACCTCTCGGACCTGGCCACCAAGGCGCGCATCGTGCCGAGCTTCAAGAACGGCGTCGCCAACGGCTTCAAGCTCTTCAGCATCGTGCCGGACTCGCTCTATTCGAAGATCGGCATCCAGAACGGCGACGTGATCCACCGCATCAACGGCTATGAGATGAACAGCCCCGACAAGGCGCTGGAGATCTACCAGAAGTTGCGCGACGCAAACCGCATCGAGATCGAGTTCGAACGCCGCGGCGAGACCGTGCACAACAGCTACTCCATCGAGTGAGACTTTTGACCTTCATGCACACCACATCCAGGCTCGTCCTCGCCTTGGCGCTCTGCGCGTCCCTTCCGTGCCTTGCGCAGCAGCCGGCGCGGACCGATCAACCCACGCCGCCCGGCGTTCCCGGCAGGCGCGTCAATACGCCGGGCCGCGTCTTCAACCGGCCGCCGCAGCCGCAGCGCCCGGGGCCCACCGACGGCGTCACCCGCGGCGCGAACGGCGCCTACCAGGCACGGCCGCTGCCGGCGGCGTCCAGCGGCTCGACCTTGAACGCCTCGCAGGTCACGGGGCAGCCGCCGCAGACGGTGGTCGCCTCGCCGCCGCCGAACCTGCCGACGCGCGCCACCGAGCCGCCGCCGATGACGCCCGTCGACCGCAACGACGTGCGCAAGAACGCCAGGACCGTGGTGCTCTCGTTCGACAAGCGCGACCTGACCGAGCTCATCCAGTTCGTCAGCCAGCAGCTGGGCCGCAACTTCATCCTCCCCGAGCGCGTGGGCGGCAAGGTGACGCTGCTCTCCAACGCGCCGGTGCCCATCGACGAAGTGTGGAACGTCTTCGTCGCCGCGCTCGACGCCAACAACTGGTCGGTCTATCCGGTGGGCCACTACTGGAAGCTGGTGGAGAAGAAGCAGTCTCCGCGCACCAACATCCCCACCATGCTCGCGCCGGGCGAAGAGGCGCCGCCCACCGAGCAGATGGTCACCAAGCTCTTCAAGCTCCGCTACGTCGAAGCGGACCAGATGCGCAACGTCCTCAACTTCTTCATCTCCAAGGACGCCGATCTGCAGATCTTCCCGCCCGACACGCTCATCTTGAGCGACCTCGCGCTCAACATGCGCCGCCTCGATCACCTCATCGAGCAGCTCGACGTGCCGGGCGGGTCGGAAGAGATCCACATCGTCTCGGTGCAGTACGCGGGCGCGCAGGAGCTGGCCACCAAGCTGACCGAGATCTTCTCGGCGCAGTCGACCCCGGGCGTGAAGGGCGGCGTGCAGCGGCAGATCGGCGTGGCCGAGCCGCCGCAGCCCGGACAGCAGGGCGTGCCCTTCAACCCGGCCGCGGGTCCCGTCAACAACGCCGCCAGCAGCGGGCCGGTGCAGGTCAGCAAGATCATCGCGGAAGAGCGCACCAACAAGCTCATCGTCATCGCCGGCGCCAAATCGTTTGCCCGCGTGGCCGAGCTGATCAAGCAGCTCGACCAGCCTTCGGGCGAAGGCGGCGTGCACGTCTACTATTTGGAGAACGCCAAGGCCGAGGACGTGGCCTCGACCATGTCTTCGCTGGCGCAGGGTCTCTCGTCGTCCAAGACCCGCAGCGGCCCCGGCGCTCCCGGCGCGCCCGCGGGTGCTGCAGCCGGCGGCGGCGGTGCTGCCAGCGCAGATCTCTTCAGCGGCCAGGTGAAGATCACCGCGGACAAGAACACCAACTCGCTGGTGGTCATCGCCTCGCAGTCCGACTACCGCAACCTCGTCAAAGTGGTGGAGCGCCTCGACATCCGCCGCCGCCAGGTCTTCGTCGAAGCGGTCATCATGGAAGTGAACTTGGAGAACGACTCCGACTTCGGCGTCTCGGCGCACGGCGGAGAGGTGCTCAACAACGTCAGCTTCCGCGGCTCGCAGGGCCAGGCGCCCATCGTCATCGGCAGCGAGTTGGGCGGCCTCTCGTCCATTGGCGGCATCAGCTCGCTGGCGTCGCTCAGCGGCTTCCTCGCCGGCATCCAGGGCCCGGCGTTCACCGTCGCGGGCCTGAGCATTCCCTCGTTCTCCATCGTGCTCAACGCGCTGCAGAGCTCTTCCGACGTCAACGTCATCAGCACGCCGCACGTGATCATGACCGACAACACCGAGGGCGAGATCACCGTCGGCCAGAACGTGCCCTTCCAGGCGGCCTACTCGCCCGGCGCCACAAGCGGCCTCTCCAGCCTCACCGCCGGTGCCGCCGGCGGCGCGGCCAGCAGCGCGCTCCTGGGCCTGGGCGGCCTCAACTCCTTGTACGCGCCCATCCAGCGCCAGAACGTCGAGCTTCGCCTGCGCATCAAGCCGCAGATCAACGAGAGCGACTTCGTCCGGCTGGAGGTCGACGAGCAGACCGAAGAGATCGCCAGCGTCGACAAGGTGCTGGGCCCCACCACTTCGAAGCGCACGGCCAAGACGACGGTGGTGGCGAAGGATCAAGAGACGGTGGTCATCGGCGGCATGATCCAGGACCGCGTCACCAAGAGCGTGCAGAAGATCCCGGTGCTGGGCTCCTTGCCGGTCATCGGCTGGCTCTTCCGCAACGAGAGCACGAAGAAGCAGAAGACCAATCTCCTGCTCTTCCTCACGCCCTACATCATCCGCGACCAGGGCGACTACCGGCGCATCTTCGAGCGCAAGATGGCCGAGCGGGCAGAGTTCGTGAAGCGCTTCTACGGCGACGAGGCCAACTACGAGACCGCCGTCGACTACACCCGCAAGCTGGGCCCGCTCTCGCGCCTGCGCCGCGGCGTGAGCCAGGAGCTGGCGAAGGTGGAGAACGGCGGACCGGGCGCCGCGGGAGAGCGGCTCATCGGCCCTTCGACGCGTTACACTCCGCCGCAGATGGACCGGGGCGGTTCAACTTCCACGCCGGCACCCTCGCCTGCTCCGCTGCCGGCGGACCCGTCGAAGGCTCCGGCGCCGGGCAAGCAGGAGCCCACCGATACGAAGGCGACCTCGCCGCAGCCGGGACAGCCCGGCTCGGCAGGTACGCCCGAGCCGAAGTCGGACGCGACGGACGTGCAGCAAGAGGCGCCCGCTCCCTCGCCCGGCAACAATCCTCCGCAGGAACATTGAACACAGTCTTCTGGTTGAGATGAACCCTATGGAATCCACCGCACTCGATCTGCGCCCGTTGAAGGCGCCCACACGCTCGCTCGCTGGTCTGCCCCTGGGCGAGATCATGGTCGCCCAAGGCTCGATCACGCGCGAGAAGATCGACGAGGCGCTGGCCTCGCAAGAAGAGCGCGGCGGCCGCCTCGGCGAGGCGCTCATCTACCTCAAGGCTTGCACCGAAGAGCAGGTGCTGGTCGCGCTGGCGGCGCAGCTGGAGCTGCCGTACCAGCCGCGGCTCGGAGCGGACGAGATCTCGCCGGAGCTGATCGGAAAGGTGCCGATCAACTTCGCCAAGCAGACCCGCCTCATGCCGCTGCGGATGGAGAACGGCGGCGTGATCGTGGCCATGGCCGACCCTCTCGACACCGGCGCGGTCGATAGCTTGCGGCAGCTGCTGGGCGCGTCGGTCTCGCCGCTGCTCGTGCCGACGCAGTCCATCTTGGACTGCATCAACTCCGTCTACGACCGCGCCTCGAACGAAGCCGAGCAGCTGGTCGGCGACTTGGAAGCCGGCGATCTCGACACCGTCGCCCACGAGCTGGAAGAGCCGCAGGACCTCCTCGACTCGAGCGACGAAGCGCCCATCATCCGCCTCGTCAACTCGCTGCTCTTCCGGGCTTCCAAAGAGCGCGCGTCCGACATTCACATCGAGCCCCAGGAGCGAGACATCTGCGTGCGCTTCCGGGTGGACGGCGTGCTCCAGGAGGTCATCCGCCCGCCCAAGCGCTTCCAGAACTCCATCATCTCGCGCGTGAAGATCATGGGCGGCCTCAACATCGCGGAGAAGCGTTTGCCGCAGGACGGCCGCATCCGCATCAAGCTGGCCGGCCGCGACATCGACATCCGCCTCTCGACCACGCCCACCGTCTACGGCGAGCGCGTGGTCATGCGTCTGTTGGACAAGAGCGCGGTGCTGCTCGATCTGGTCGAGATCGGCATGGACAAGGCGCAGCTGGCCATCATCGAGAGCCTCATCCACCGCTCTCACGGCATCATCCTGGTGACCGGCCCCACGGGCTCCGGCAAGACCACGACGCTCTACGCGGCCTTGAGCAAGATCAACCAGCCCGACCTCAACATCATGACCATCGAGGACCCGGTCGAGTATCAGCTGCAGGGCATCTCGCAGACGCCGGTCAACGCCAAGATCGAGCTCACCTTCGCCAACGGGCTGCGCAGCTTCCTGCGTCAGGACCCGGACGTGATCATGGTCGGCGAGATCCGCGACAAGGAGACGGCCGAGATCGCCATTCAAGCGTCCCTCACGGGCCACCTTGTCTTCTCGACCGTCCACACCAACGACGCCGCCGGCGCCGTGACTCGCCTTGTCGACATGGGCGTCGAGCCGTTCCTGGTGGCTTCGTCGCTGATGGGCGTCTTGGCGCAGCGCCTCGTGCGCGTGCTCTGCAAGGAGTGCCGCAAGGCGTATCTGCCCACCGACGAAGAGTTGAAGGAGATTGGCATCACGCAGCAGCAAGTGCGCGAGGCCACCGGCGGCATGATCTACAAGCCGGTGGGCTGCCCGGCGTGCAACATGACCGGCTACCGCGGCCGCAACGGCATCTACGAGATGATGCTGGTGGACGATGACGTCCGGCAGCTGATCCTCAAGAACGTCGACAGCGGCTCCATCAAGAAGTCCGCCGTCGGCAAAGGCATGCTCACCCTGCTCGACGACGGCGCCGCCAAGGTGCTGACCGGCATGACCTCCATCGCCGAAGTCCTCTCCGTCACCCACGAGGACCTTCAGTAAATGCCGGTGTTCGAGTACACGGGCCTCACCGAGGCCGGCAAGAACGTCCGCGGGCTGCGGGATGCCGAGAGCAGCAAGACGCTGCGGCAGCTGCTCCGCAAGGACGGCGTGTACGTCACCGAGGCGCGCCCGGCCGAACAGGGCGCGACGGCGGGCGAGCAGAAGACGGGCATGGCGCGGGAGATCGACGTCGCCGCGCTCTTCGGCATGTCGGGCGTCTCCTCGCAGGACCTGGCCATCGCCACCCGGCAGCTGGCCACGCTCATCGGCGCCGGCATTCCGCTGGTGGAGGCGCTGAGCGCGCTGGTCGATCAGATCGAGCACCCGCGCCTCAAGCGCATCATGGGCGTGGTGAAGCAGAAGGTGAACGAAGGCTCTTCGCTCGCCGCCGCGCTGGGAGAGAACCCCAAGGTCTTCGGCGACCTCTACGTGAACATGATCCGCGCGGGCGAGAGCTCGGGCGCGCTCGACGTGGTGCTCATCCGCCTCGCCGACTTCACCGAAGCCCAGGCGCAGCTGCGCAACAAGATCATCGGCGCCATGCTCTACCCGGCCATCATGGTGGTCGTTGGCGTGGCCATCGTCGGCATCCTCTTCGCGGTGGTCATTCCCAAGGTCACCAAGATCTTCGACGACATGAACGTCACGCTGCCGTGGACCACGCGGCTGCTCATCTTCTTGTCCAACATCGTCCGCGATTATTGGTACCTGATCATCATCGGCACTCCGGCGGTGCTCTACGGCATCCGCCGCTGGATGAGGACCCCGAAGGGCACTGCTTTCTGGGACCGCACCCAGCTCAAGGTGCCGGTGCTGGGCGACCTCATCCGCATGCTCGCGATTTCGCGCTTCGCCAAGACGCTCAGCACCCTGCTCGCTTCAGGCGTTCCGCTGCTGACGGCCATGGACATCGTGCGCAACATCGTCACCAACACGCTCTTGAGCAGCGTCATCGACAACGCGCGCGACGCCATCCGCGAAGGTGAGTCGATCGCCGCTCCATTGAAGCGCAGCGGCCAGTTTCCGCCGCTCGTCTACCATATGATCGCCATTGGAGAGCGCTCGGGGCAGCTCGAAGAAATGCTTTCGAATGTCGCCCGTAGCTACGAGTCGCAGGTGGACATGCGCATCGGCGCGCTCACGTCCTTGCTCGAGCCGGTGATGATCGTGCTGATGGGCGGCGGCGTGGCCTTCATCGTCTTCTCGATCTTGATGCCGATCATGCAGCTCAACACTTTCATTCCGAAATAATGAAATGAGCGCCATGAACCAACTCACTCGCGAACAGAATCCTCGAGCCGCCGTGGCGAGAATGTGGATTGGCCTGTGGACGCAGGACCTGGTCCTCGCGGCGGAATATTGGCTGGCCCGCGGCGCGTCCTTCGCGCTGAGCACGGTGCAGGCCTGGCTGCGGCGTCCGATCTTGTATGCCTCGACGGGTTTGCTCGCGGCCGCGGCCAGCTATGGCGCGGTCGTCTCGAACGTCCACTCGCGCGAGCAGCTGACCCGGTCGGTGCGGGTGGATCAGGAAGCGTTCGCGAACGCGCTCGATCTCTACAAGCGCGAGAACGGCCGCCTGCCCGCGCGGCTGGAAGATCTGGTTCCGAAACACCTGCGCGCGATGCGTTCGGATCCGTGGGGCAATCCTTACGCGTATTACCGGGGCGAAGGCGGTTCGGCGGTGGTTTCGGCCGGGCCGGACGGAAAGCTTGGTACCGGCGACGACATCGTCGCCAACGAGGGAGAAATCAAATGACCAATTCACTTCGCCAAACCATCGCCCGCGCCGCCGGCAAGAAGTCGAGGGCGCGCGGCATGACCCTGATCGAGATCATGGTCGTGCTGGTGATCCTGGGGCTCATCGCCGGCGCCATCGGCTACAACGTCTTCGGCCAGCTGCGAGAGGCGCAGAACAAGGCGGCCAAGCTCGATCTCAAGGCCATCTCCAACGGCGTCGACCTGTACCACGTGGAGACCGGCCAGTGGCCCGACTCGCTGACCCAGCTGGTGCCCAAGTTCGTCCGTGAGATCCACAAGGACCCTTGGGGCGGCGAGTACAGCTACGTGCGCAGCGGAGAGGGCTACAACGTCTACTCGTTCGGGCCCGACAAGGCCCAGGGCGGCGGCGACGACATCAGCGAGGCGGGCGGCGAAGCGGCCGGCACCGCCGCAGCGGGAAGCCAAAGATAAGCCATGCGGCGCGCGCGCGGGATGACGCTGATCGAGGTCGGGGTCGCCCTGTGCGTCGCGGGGTTGATGCTCGTCGTGGCCGTTCCTGCGTTCTCGGCGGTGACGCGCTCGGCGCTGCGCGGGAAGAGCGGCCAGCTGGCGGGCGGCATCCGGTCGCTCTACGGCGCCGCCGCCATTCAAGGTCACACCTGCCGGCTGGTCTTCGACCTGGACGCCAACGCCTACTGGTCCGAGTGCGCCAAGTCGAACGTCCGCCTCGACGCCGAGGGAGAGCGCTCGCGCGACGGCGTGCGCGTAGCCACCCGCGCCGAGGAGCTGGCGGCGGACGCTGCGTCGCACCAGGACAGCATGTCGGACGAAGAGAAGGAGAAGGCCGAGCTGGCGCTGAAGAGCGCCTTCACCGCCGACAAGGAGATCCCCAAGACGCAGCTGGGCGCGTCGGTGAAGTTCACCGACGTCTGGGTGCAGCACCAGAAAGAGAAGTACGTGGCGGGCAAGGCGTTCCTCTACTTCTGGTCGAGCGGGCTCACCGAGGAGGCCGCCATCCACCTGGAGCAGGGAGACGACACCTTCTCGCTCATCGTCTCGCCGCTGTCGGGGAAGGTGAAGATCGTCGGCGAGCGCGTGGACGCGCCGGGGCAGAAGCGATGAGGACCGCTCGCGGGTTCACGCTGCTGGAGGTGATGATCAGCCTCGCCATCCTGGCCATCTCGCTGGTGGCCATCTCCGACCTGAACGGCGGCGCGGTGCAGATGCACGCCTACTCCCGCCGCGCCACCGAGGCGACGCTGCTCCTGCGCAGCAAGATGCTCGACGTCGAGGACGACCTGCAGAAGAACGGCTTCTCCGACTTCAACGACGAGAAGCACGGCGACTTCACCGAAGAGGGCTCGGCCGACTACGCGTGGAGCGCGGAGATCTTGAAGCCCGACGTGCAGCTCGACGCCACCCAGCTGCTCAACCTGATCAGCGGCGGCTCGTCGAACGGCGGCGGCGCGGGAGGAGCCGGCAGCGCGCTGGCCGGGATGCTGGGCGGCGGCGGCGCGCCGGGGCAGACCGGCGGGCCCACCACGCAGCAGCCGGGCGGAGGCGCGAGCTCGCTCACCTCTGGACCCCTGGCCGGCGCGGTCTCGGGGCAGATGACCACCTTCATCGAGACGCTGAAGAAGTCGGTGCGCGAGATCCGCCTCTCGGTGAGCTGGCGGGACGGCAAGAACGCCAACAAGGTGGAGGCCTCGCAGATCATCGTCATCCTGCCGGAGATGGTGGGCGCGGCCGGACAGGCCGCCGCGGACGCAGCGGCAGCGGCCGCGGCCCAGGCAGCGCCCAACGGCGTGCCCGTGCCCGGCAGCAACACCATCTTGCCGCCCAGCGGCCCCGGCTTGCTTCCCGGCACCGGCGCGAGCACCACCCGATGAGCCGGCGCGGCTTCACATTGATGGAGGTGATGATCGCCGTGGCGGTGCTGGCGATGATCGGCGGCATCACCTACAAGGCCTTCGACGGCGCCTACGATCTCAAGTCGCGCGTCGAGAAGGCCGAGGATCGCGACCAGGCCGTGCGCGGCGCGCTCCAGCGCATCGCCCGCGAAGTGTCGATGAGCTTCCTCTCCGAGCACTACGACCGCAAGCGCTTCCGCGAGCGGCCCACCTTCTTCCGCCTCAAGGACGGCCGCGGCGAGGCCGACCTGATCGTCTCCTCCTTCGCGCACGAGCGGCTCTCCATCGACGCCAAGGAGTCCGACCAGGCCATCTTCGAGTACAAGCTCGACCGCGACGAGGACGGCAACAACTCCATCTTCCGGCGGGTGAAACCCATCATCGACGAGGACTGGGAGCGCGGCGGCGAGAAGGCGGTGCTGGCCGAGAACGTGCTCAAGTTCAGCGTCGAAGCCTGGGAGCCGAAGAACCGCGAGTGGCGGCCGGAGTGGGATTCGAACTCCGTCCAGCGCGGCAACTCGGTGCTCATTCCCCCGCGCGTGAAGATCTCCATCACCATCAAGGACGAGAACGGCAAGGAGAAGACCTGGAGCACCCAGGCCCGCATCCACCTCAACACGCCGTTGGATTTCTGATGCGCAACCTTCGCAAACAGAGCCGCGGCGGCGGGCAGCAGCGCGGGGTGGCGCTCATCCTGGTGCTCACCACCATCGCCATCTTGACCGCGGTGGGCGTGGACTTCAGCTACAGCTCGCGCGTCTCGCTCAAGCTGGCGGAGAACCTGCGCGACGAGACCCGCGCCTATTACATGGCGCGCTCGGGCGTCAACCTGGGGCGGCTCTTGCTGCACTTCCAGAAGCAGGTGGACGGCATGGGCAGCCAGCTCTCCAGCGTGCTCGGCTCGGTGCTGGGCAACAACTCGAGCATCGGCAAGTCGCTGGGGCTTCCCACCGGCGGCGCGGCGGGAGCGGCGGGAG
>DATBAA010000019.1:0-2477 GCA_036271755.1 Myxococcales bacterium
CGCCTGCGTGCTCTTGAGCAAGCCCAACGTGCACGGCTCGATCTTCCGCTTCGACGGCCAGGCCACGACCTTCATCCCCGGCAAGAACGGCAACCCTTGCTACCGCTGCCTCTTCCCCGAGCCGCCGCCGCCGGAGCTGGCGCCGTCGTGCCAGGAGGCCGGCGTGCTGGGAGTGCTGCCGGGCATCATCGGCGTGCTGCAGGCGGTCGAGGCCGTGAAGGTGATCCTGGGCATCGGCGAGCCGCTCGTGGGCCGCCTGCTGCTCTACGACGCTCTCGAGCAGCGGTTCCGCGAGGTGAAGTACGCCCGCGACCCGGAGTGCCCGGCCTGCGGCGACCATCCCATGAAAGAGCTGCTGCCGGAATATACTGAAGCGACCTGCGCGATCCCCGCCCGGCACTAGCCGGTCATGGCGTATCCGGCGGCGGCTTCATTGAGCCGCGCCAGAGCCGCCGGCGTCAGCGGGCGAGGCAGCGCCACCGTGGAGCAACCAGCGAGAAGCGATACGGCTCCGAAGGCGGTGAGCAGCAAGCAGCAGGCGAGCTTTCTCATTGTCGTGGAACTCTAAGGTTCGCGAGTGAAGCTGGTCGAGTGCGAGGTGCCGAGCACGGCGATGCCGGCCAACAGGAGCACGACTCCAGTGCCCAGCACCGACCATGCCGCCGAAATGCCGCCGGATTGGCTCGGATCGAGGAACAGCTCGCGCCCGCGCGCCGCCTGCACCGGCTGGTGGGCTCGCGCGTCCGAATTGGCCGCCACGACGGAGAGGAGACCAAAGAAAGAGACCCAGGTCGTGACGATGCCGCCGCCGGCGCCGACGAGGACGATTCCCGTGATTCTCTGCGCCCGGCTGCCGGGGTGGACCTGGAGAGTGACGTCGGTGTCGTCCGGCGCGAAAGAGAAGGCGTCGCTGCCCAGCAGGCCCGGGCCCTCGAGCGTGAACTTGTCTCCTTCGAGGACCGGCAGCGACGCTTCACAGGGCGCCTTGCAGACCAGCTGTCCCCCTCCGTTTCGCAGCTCGACGTCCGGATCGGCGCTCAAGAGATGCAGCCGCACCCGTTGGTAGCGAGCCTCCGCGAAGCGGGTGGCGGCTGGCGGAGGCTCGGCGGCGCTGGCTCCGAAAGCGCCGAGCAGCAGGCAGCAGATGAGTTTTTTCATGCTCGTGGTCCCCGCTGGGTGACGGGGCTCACGCCCGAGCGGCCACGGAGGGCGAAGCAGGAACGGCCGCGCATGGCGGCCGTTTGCGACAGGTGTCGACGCTACGAAGCCGCTAACCCGCGCGGCTCAGCCGTAGCTCTTTTCCTGCTTCTCCTGCTCCTCCTTGCACCGGATGCACATGGTCGTGACCGGGCGCGCCTCCAGCCGCTTGATGGAGATTTCTTCCTCGCAAATTTCGCAGATTCCGAACGTGCCGGCCTCGATGCGGCCCAGCGCGTCGTCGATCTTCTTGAGGAGGAACTTCTCTCGATCTCGCAGCCGGAACACCATGCTCTGCGTGTACTCGGACGAAGCCAGATCGATCTCGTCTGGCAGGTCGTCGGTGTCGAAGGTCGCCTCCTCGGTGAGCGTCTTTCGAGCGCTCATCAAAAGGCTCCGCTTCGACTCCTCGAGTAGCTTCTTGAACCGCTTCAGGTCCTTCTGATTCATGCTGCCCCCGCGCTGCAGGCCCAAGATGTAAACGACGCTCTCGACTTCTGGAAAAAAAGAGGCGGGATAGTAGGAACCCTGTAGGGTCTGCGTCAAGGCAAATGGCAGATAGCAAGCTCGACCGCGAATTCTTGCGAAGCATGTTGACGCTGGCCGCGAAGCCTGCCGTCGATCATCTGCTGCTCATCTCCGACGTGCCGCTCTCGGCCCACGATCTGCGCGGCCGCCCTCTGAAGAAGAAGATCATCTACGCCACCGGCGAAGACCAGATGGCGCAGGCGCTGCGCAAGCAGGGCTACATCGTCGTCACCGTCCCGCCTTACGACTACTCGCGCATCGAGAAGGTGAAGGTGGCCGTCGTCGCGGCCGTCACCGCCAACGTCTTGAAGGACGGCGAGGACGTCCTGTGCCTCACCGGCCGCGCCGGCGCACGGCTGCCCGACACGGTGGTGCGGCTGCAGATCGGCCGCGGCTTCGAGGAGAAGTCGTCCATCGACACGCAGGGGCTGGGCGCGGAGTTCAGCTCGCAGGTGGTCGAGGCGCTGGTGTCGCTGGCCATGGCCATCGGCCACGAAGGCTTCGAGGGGCACCCCATCGGCACCATCTTCGTGCTCGGCGATTCGACGACGGTGATGGAGAAGAGCAAGCAGCTGACGTTGAATCCGTTCCAGGGCATCAGCGAGACCGAGCGCAACGTGCTGGACCCGCGCATCCGCGAGGCCATCAAGAACTTCGCCGTGCTGGACGGGGCGTTCGTCATCCGCGAGGACGGCGTCGTGCTCGCCGCCGGCCGCTACTTGCAGACCGGCGAAGGAAAAGTCGAGCTGCCG
>DATBAA010000020.1:0-3472 GCA_036271755.1 Myxococcales bacterium
TACTACCAATGCGACGGCAGCTTCGACGTCAGCAACGCCAAGACGCTCACGCAGACCGTCAACCAGGGCGGCGTCTCGGTCGTGGTCGCCTCCTCGGGCAGCTCCATCTTCGGCGGCCAGGTCAGCTTCACGGCCTCCGTCTCGGCAGCGGCTCCGGCTTCGGGCGTTCCCAGCGGCAGCGTCGTCTTGCGCGACGCTGATCAGACGCTGGCCGTCCTCCCGCTCGTCTCCGGCCAGGCCAGCTTCAACAACACGAGCCTGACCGCCGGCAGCCACGCCATCACCGCCAGCTACTCGGGCGACGCCAACTACCAGGGCGGCGCGACGGGCAGCCTGAACCAGAACGTGGCCCAGGCCGCCACCAGCGCCGCGCTCTCGGCCGCGCCCAGCCCGGCCATCTTCGGCCAGGCCGTGACGCTGACCGCGACGCTCACCTCGTCCACCTCGGGCATGGGCGGCCAGGTCGTCTTCAAGAACGACCTGATGACGCTCGGCTCGGCGCAGGTCCTCCCGGACGGCACGGCCACGCTGACCGTCTCGTCGCTGGCCGTGGGCACGCAGTCGCTGACCGCCACCTACGCGGGCGACGCCAACTTCAGCGGCTCGAGCGCGCAGGCCTCGAATGTCATCTCCAAGGCCACTCCGGGCGTGTCGGTCGTCTCGTCGGCGGCTCCGGCGGTGTTCGGGCAGACGGTCACTTTCACGGCCTCTGTCTCGAGCGACGCCGGCAAGCCCCACGGCACGGTGACGTTCTTCGACGGCGAGAAGCAGCTGGGCGTCTCGGCCATTGGCGCCTCGGGCCAGGCTGTCTTCGCCACTGCCAGCCTGCCGGTCGGAACGCACAACGTGAGCGCGGTCTACAGCGGCGACCAAAGCTTCGTCTCCAGCACCGGCTCGACCTCGCAGATCGTCGGGACGGACTCGGTGTCGGTCAGCCTGGTCGCCTCTGACAATCCGCTCAGCTACGGCCTCTCGGTCACGTACACCGCGCAGGTCACGGCGGGCACGCCGGGCGCGGGTCTGCCCACCGGCAGCGTGGTCTTCAGCGACGGCGTTACCTCGCTGGGCACCGCGACGCTTACGCAGGGCTTCGCTTCGCTGCGCGCCGGCAACCTTTCGGCCGGCAACCACTCCATCACCGCCGCCTACCTGGGCGACGACAGCTTCGCGGGCGGCTCGTCGGCCACGCTCTCGCAGGTGATCTCCACGGCGCAGACGTCCATGCAGCTGTCGGCCTCGGCGCAGTCCACCGTCATGGGCCAGCCGGTGATCCTGGGCGCAAGCGTGCTCTCCTCGGGCGGCAAGCCCTCGGGCCAGGTCGTCTTCAGCGACGGCGCGACGGTGTTGGGCTCGGTGGCGCTGGACGCCAACGGCAAGGCGCAGCTGTCCGTCTCCTCGCTGGCCGTCGCGGCGCACGCGCTGACCGCGGCTTACAGCGGCGACGCCAACTTCGCGGCGAGCGCGGCCGACGCTGCCTCGGTGCTGGTCGCCCAGGCTCCGACCTCGATGCTGATCGTCTCTTCGTCCAGCCCGGCCGGCATCGAGCAGCCGCTCACGCTCACCGCGATGATCAAGGTCCAGGCTCCCGGCGCCGGCGCTCCCTCGGGCACCGTCACCTTCAGCGAGGGCACCACCACCGTCGGCATCGGCACCGTCGATGCGCACGGCCACGCGGTCATCATCACCAACGCGCTGTCGGCCGGTCAGCACCAGATCTTCGCGACCTACAACGGCGACACCTCGTTCCTGGCCAGCAACTCGGCGACCATCGGGCAGAGCGTCATCAAGAGCGGCGCGACGCTGCAGCTCAGCTCGTCGGCCAGCGCGGCGGCGTACTCTTCGCCGGTGATGCTGTCGGCGCAGGTGAGCGCCAGCGCGGACCTGGAGATCCCCACCGGCACCGTCACCTTCTCCGAAGGCGGCGTCGCGTTGGGCAGCCAGGCCCTGGACAAGAACGCCTCGGCCGCGGTGGCGCTGGGCGTGCTGCCTGCCGGTACGCACACCCTCGTCGCCAGCTACTCGGGTGACGCCATCCACCTGCCGTCCGCCGAGGCTTCGGTGGTGCAGGTCATCAGCCAGGCCACCACCACCACGCAGCTTGCGGTGAGCGACGGCACGGGCGCGCTGATCTACACCGCCACGCTCTCGACGCAGGCCACGGCGGGCTCGCCCACCGGCACCGTCTCCTTCATGGACGGCAGCACCGTGCTCTTCTCGGGCACGGTCGGCGCGGATCGCACGGTGACCTTCCAGGCCAGCACGGCGGCCGCCAGCGGCAAGGCCATCGTCGCGGCTTACGGCGGCGACGTGAACTTCTCCGCCAGCAGCTCGAGCGCCGTCACGCAGACCGTGGCGGTCAAGTCGGGATGCTCTTCGGCCAGCGACACCACCGGCGGGCTGCTCCTGCTGATTGGCCTCTTCGCGCTGATCGCAAGATCGTCCAAGTCGAAGGTGAATCGCGCCGTCTAGGCGGGGCTGGCTGCGGCATCCATGGAGTGTCCCCAAGGAGGACATTCCATGGATAGCCAACTGTCGCTTTCGAAAGAGTCCCGTTCTGCATTCCTGAAAGTTCGTGCGGTCATCGTGGCCGGCTTTCTCCTTCTGGCTTTCGCGGCGGCTTCGGTCGCCCGCGTCAGCCAGGGAGAAGGCCGGCCCGATCGCTTCGCGCAAGGCCGGTGATAGCTTGCAGGCCGTGAAGGCGCGGCCGCCCATCGTCGCATTCCGCACCCGCGATTCGGCCGGCGGGTCGCTGCGGGCCTACCGGCGCGAGAGCACGCCCTGGCCGCACCACGCGGCGCACATGCACGGGCACCGCTTCTTCGTCCTCAACTACTACGACCGCGGCGAAGGCCAGGTGCGGCTGCCCGGCGAGGTCAAGACCGTCTCGTCCGGGCATGTGTTTCTCGCGCCGCCGGCCGCGCTGCACGACACGGCGGGCATCGCGAAGATGGGCGGCTGGATCGTCGAGTTCACGGCCGATCTGATTCCGCCCACGCTCTCGCTGCCCGCCGGTGCGCCGGCGTTCGCGGTGGTGCCTCTGGCTGAACGAGCCGCCTGGACGGCGCGGTTGACCAGGCTGGTGAAAGAGGCGGGCAGCGCGCGCCTGGGGTCTCTCGAGGCCACGCGGGCGCTGCTGCAGCTGGTCCTGATCGATCTGGCGCGGCTGCTGACTTCCGGGGCGACCGCGGACGCCGGGCCGCTCTCGCGGGAGGTGATGGCCTTGATCAAGCGCAGGTATGCCGAGCCCGGGCTCTCGCTTTCGCAGGTCGCCCGCGCAGCTGGAAGGTCCGCAAGCCACGTCAGCCACGTGGTGCGCGAAGAGACCGGCATGACGGTGCTGGAGTGGATCACCGAGCGGCGCATGGAAGAGGCGCGGCGGCGGCTGCGAGAGACGGACGAGGACGTCTCGATCATCGCCGAGCGCGCAGGCTATGAAGACCCCGCCTATTTCGCCCGGGTGTTCCGCAGGGTG
>DATBAA010000021.1:0-6234 GCA_036271755.1 Myxococcales bacterium
AGACCCAGCATCGTCCGGCCGTCGTCGGCGAGCACCACGTTGCCGCGCGCCACGCTCACCGGCGCGGGCCCGAACCAGTAGACGTCTCCCGCAACGAACTGCCCGGCGAAGACCACCGAGATTCCGCTGGGCGCATCGGCGAGGTTTCCCGCTGCCGGCATGAGCTGCGAGGCATTGAACGTCTTGCCGCCGTCGCCCGACCAGGAGAAGAAGGCCGCGCCCGGCGCTCCGGCCGCGTCGATGCGCAGGGCGATGCGCAGCGAGCGCAGGTTGGTGCCGCCCCAGGTCACCGTCCCGGCCCCGGCGCCGTCGTGCGACGCGCCCGGATCGATCCGCTGCAGGTTGAGCGCGAACGGCAAGGCGTCGCCGACGTCCCACGCGATCTCCGCCAGCCGCTGCTGCGGCGCGCCGGTCGGCTCCAGGTAGAGCGGATCGGTGGCGGCGAGATCGACGCTGGTCAGCCGGACCGCATGGCGGTGCGCGGGGTCGGGCGCGAGGCCCTGCTGCGGCGAGCGCACCTCCTCGAAGACGAGCACCGCGCCGGCCTGCAGCTTCGAGAGCCTGCCGCCGTCGTTCACCAGCGTGGCGCGGGTCGCGCCCTTGGGCAGGCTGCAGCCGTCGTCGCCCCAGGTGTAGAGGTCGATCTCGTTCAATCCCTCGTCGAGCAGCTGCGGGTGCAGGGTCTCGAAGACGCGGGCGCCCTGCTCTACCGCCTCGGCGTAGCCCGTCGCGTCGAGGACGCCGGAGCCGCCGGTGAGCAGCGGCGTTCCCTGCGGCAGCACCGCCGTCTCGCCGGACCAGCCGACCGAGACCCAAGCTCGCGCGTTGCAGCCGTCGTGCATCGCATAGTCGAGCAGGCGCGCGTGGCGCCGCACCGAGACGCGGCGCCGCGCGGTGCCCAGATAGGCTTCGGTGGCGACCGCGTCCTGGTAGTAGCTGAGATGATCGGCCGCGTAGGCGAGCAGCTCCACCAGCGTGACCCCGATGTCGGCGGTCCCGCGCTCGGTCCAGGCCGGCATCGTCACCGACAGCCGGTCGAGCAGCAGCCGCCGGAAGCTCGAGTAGTCCTTCGCCAGGTAGTCGATGCGCGGCTCTTCCAACGCGACCGGCGGGCAGACCTGCTGCGGCGCGCAGTCGAAGGGAGCCGGGCACTCCACCTTGAAGGAGAAGTCGACGGACGACAGCTTGGGGTCGAAGTCCGCGGGCGGCGCGAGACTGCCCGCGGCCTGCACGAGCGCGAGCGTATAGGTGGAGAAGTCGCCCGCCTGCGCGACGCGGACGACGAAGAGGTTGGGCACGTCGGGCGCGGCCGCGATCATCGCCGTCTCGTCGGGAGTCAGCAGGCCGGCGGGAATGGCCGCCGCCGGCCAGGCCCACTTCACGCGAATCCCGGTGACGCGCGTGCCGCCCGAGATGGCGACGTTGGCGGCGCCCAGGTCCGCCGGCACCGGCTTGAAGAGGTGGACGAGCAGCGTGCGCTGCCGCGGGCTGCCCGGATGCTCCAGCGCCCACTCGTCGACCACCTCGAGATAGTCGATGCCGCTCAGGACCGCGTTCGCGCGCACCGCCTCGCGGCGCAGCGGATTGTCGCAGCGATATTCGGTGCAGGCCGTCATACGGGGCTCTGGAACCGCACGACGTGACGCTCTTGCGTGCGGCGGACGAGGTATTGGACGGTCACCGTCAGCGTCGAATCCTGGCTCTCGATCGGCACCGCCTCCACCTGGATGAGATCGCCCAGCCACTGCTGCAGCGAGGCGATGACCGTGTGCTGCACCGCCGCCTGCAGCGCGTCGCTGGCGGGCGCGAAGACGAGCTTGCGCAAGCCGCTGCCGAAGTTGGGCTGGTTGACCCGCTCGCCCGGAGTGGTGAAGAGCACCTGCTGGATCATGTCGCGCAGGTGCGCGTCGTCGGCCGCTTGCGCGGTGCGGCCGCTGTCGTCGATTCGCAAGGGCCAGGCGATCTGCATCAGGTCCCCTTCACTTTCGTCTGCGTCGACTGGATTGCGGGCGGTCCGCCAGGGTTGGCGCCGGTGCAGAGGCCGGTGCTGTCGGTGGTGAGCGCGAACTGGCTCATCACCTTCACCTTGGTGGCCGGCACCATCCACTGCGCCAGCGCGCAAGGAGCGGGCGCGCCGGCCGGGGTGGTGAAGGTGCAGCCCGAGATGGTGAAGGTGTCGTTCTGCAGCGCGACGAACTGGCCGTTGGCCTTCACCTTGGAGTTGCTGGTGACGATCTGCACCGTGCCCTGGTGCGGGCATTGGATGGAGGCGCCGGCGTCGACGAGAAAGGCCATCACAGCACCTCCAGCGCGCCGTCGTTGACCGAGACCCCGCTGCTGCCGAGCTTGATGGAGCAGCTGCCGCTGAACTTGATCTCGATGGCGTCCGCGGTGAGGTTCAGCTCCTGCCCGTTGGGGGTCTTGAACGAGATCGAGCCGGCGTTGTCGTCGAGCGAGACGATGATGCCGCCCACGGTCTTCAGATAGACGCCCGTATACGGAGCCGGCTGCCACGCGTCGCTCGGCACCTGCGAGCTCGCGCCGAACCAGCAGCCGGCCCAGATGGGAAACTCGGGGTCGCCGTGCTCGAACTCGATCCAGACGCCCGCGCCCACTTTGGGAAGGACGAAGAGCCCCGCGCCGTCGCCGCCGAACGGGGCGCAAGGCAAGGCCCAGCCGCTCTCTTGATCGCCCAGGACGTCGGGCACGTTCGCCTTGATGCGCCCCAGGAACATCGTGTCCTGCACGTCGGACACCGTGCCGCGATACTTCCCGTAGAACGGAGGCCCGCTCACGGCAGCACCATCGGGAGCAGCGCGCCCGTCCCTTCGCGCGAGATGCTGAAGCTCTGCCGGTACGAGCCGTGCGGCTGCAGATCGTGGGTGACGCGCCGTACGTAGTAGAAGCCGTCGTAGGTCCTGCCCGCGCCGGCCACGCCCACCAGGCCGCGCGCCCGCAGCACCGAGCCATAGCGAATGGAGTCGACCTCGCCCGTGCCCGTCACCGCGTCGGGCGCGTTGGAGACCGCGGCCACAGAGGAGCCGAGCGCCATCGGCGAGTCGTAGTTGGCGCTGTCGCGCAGATACCGCGTCCGCCGGGCGGTCACGGGGTTCGCGGCCAGCGGCGGCGTTCGCAGCGAAGGCGCCGAAGGAATGGGCACGCTGGTCATGGAGCTGGGGTCCAGATAGCTGCCGACGGCGAGCTCGGGCGCCATCGCGTCCAGCGAGAAGTTGAGCGAGCGCAGGTTGGTGGCCTGGCCCATGTCGATGCGCAGGCCCGGCTGCGGCGCGCCGGTGCGGAGGTCGGGGCCGAAAAAAGCGAGATTCACCTGCGGCGCTGTGGGCTGGACATAGAAGATGTAGCCGTTGCGACGCGCCAGCCTCTTCACGGCGGCAAGATCCGTCTCCGCCTGCCGCGGCGTGCGCTGCAGCTCGATGGGCTGATCGCCGGTCGGCGTCGCGGCGCACTGGAGACCGTACTGCGAGTAGGCGCCGACGATCTGCTGGACGATGGTCGAGTCCGACTGGTTGGGGAACGGCAAATTGCGCTCCTCCAGGTCCATCATCACGCTCACGTCCTTGCCGGTGACGGTCAGCGTCGACTGTCCGGGCTGATCGCTCGGGGTGAGCTCGTGGTTGGTGATGATGCCGTCGATGAGCACTTGTAGTTGCAGCCCCAGGTTCACCCCGATGATGACCCGCGTGAAGGCGTCGAGCACGCCGCTGCTGAGGAGGCTGAAGTCACCCGTGGGGTCCTTGGTGAGGGCGAAGGTCAGCTGGAAGCCGTCGCCAGACTCCGAGTCGTTGATCACCCGCGCGCTCTGGAGCGACTGCATCACCTCCGCCGGCGGCGGCAACGGCACCGTCGCGCCGATGAGGAGTTGGAGGCGAATGCCGATGAGGCTCGTGAGCATGGCCTAGCCGAGGGAGAGCGCGATGCGGATGGGGTAGCCGATGCGCGAGTCATCGGTGAGATCGGACGGCCGGGCCGCGCCGTTGGCGTCGCAGATTCGCCAGAAGAGCAGCGGGTCGCCGGCGTAGCGCGCGGCGATGTTGTCGAGCCGGTCGCCCTGCGCCACCTCGTGCTCGAGCAGCGTCACCGTCCCGGCGAGCGAAGGGATGAAGCGCCGCCGCACGTAGCGGATCTCCTGCGCGGTTCCGTCGGGCCCGGTGGCGGTCAGGGTGGCCGTCGGCAAGTTCAGGTAGCGGCTTCCGGGATCGAACATGGCTAGCCTCCAATTCCAGCGCTGATGGAGATCGAGCCGCTGAGCGCGGCGACGCCGTTCATGGTGGCCATGGTCTCCTTGACGATCTGGTGCGCCATGAAGAGCGCTCCGCCGGCGCTGGCGAGGCCCAGGTCGCGGTAGTTCAGCACGCGCAGCGTCAGGTTCGCGTGCGCGCGGATGGGGTTGAGCGCCGTGTCGAAGGCCTCTTCGGTGATGCTCACGGACGAGACGCGCACCGGCACCACGCGGGCCGGACCCCAGACGAAGATCGTCAGCGGCGCCTCGGGCGGGACCACCTCGATCATGCCAACCGCGGCGAGCACTTCGCTTGCGATCACCACGGCCGACTTGGGGTAGACGAGCATCTCCAGCGCGGCCAGCGCGGGGTGGATGCCCAGGGCCAGCGCCTGCGGCTGCGCCGACTCCAGCTGATCGGTAGCGTCGATCTCGACGTCGACGGTGATGGTCTCTTCCGGCGGGCCCAACAGCCGCAGCGCTTCACCTTGCGACTGACCGCCGCTGCCGCCGCCGCTCATGTTCGGGGTGATGCTGCGGGTGAGCGTGTCGGGGTTGTATTGAAAGAGCACCACGCTCGCGAGCGGATTGGCGGGGTCGACGGCGATGAGCGCGCCCTTCATCAGCCTGGGCGAGCGCGGCGACTCAGACATGCGAGCCTCCCTTTGGCGAACCCTTCAGCGCGCCGTGGACCGCGCGCGCGATCGCGCCGCCGGTCCCGTGCGCGCTCGCCTGCGCGGGCAGGCGGACGGTGCCCGCGTCGATTCTGGCCGCTCCGCTCAATGCTCCCGGCGCCCGCGCGCGCAGCAGCCGCGTCAGCTCGCGCGTCAGGCCCGCGCCCACCCGGCCCCGGTCCAGCTGCCCCATTCCGTCGAGGACCAATCGATCGACATGGATCACGATGCGGCTCATCTCCACTCCCTCATCTCGGCCTCGCCCAGCGTGCGGTCCTGCTTGGCGACTTCGCTCTGCGCGGCGCGCAGCAGGTGCGCCATCCGCACCGGCTCGCCCGCCTCGGCGGCGAGAAAGGCGGCGTTGAGCGCAATGTTGCGGATGCTGCCGCCGGCCACGTGCAGCCGCGAGAGCTTCTGCACGTCCAGCCCCGCGGTCGGCGTCGCGGCGGGAAAGATGCGCCGCCAGATCTCGGCGCGATGCGCGGCCGCCGGAAAGGGAAACTGCACGACGAAGCGGATGCGCCGCAGGAAGGCCGCGTCCAGCCCGTCGCGCATGTTGGTGGTGAGGATGGCGAGCCCGCGGTACGTCTCCATCCGCTGCAGCAGGTAGCCGACCTCGATATTGGCGAAGCGGTCGTGGCTGTCCTTCACTTCGCTGCGCTTTCCGAAGAGCGCGTCGGCCTCGTCGAAGAGCAGGATGGCCCCGCCCTCGTCCGCGGCGTCGAAGACCCGGCGCAGGTTCTTCTCCGTCTCGCCGATGAACTTGCTCACCACCTGGCTGAGGTCGATGCGGTAGAGCTGCAGCTCGAGGACGCGCGCCAGGATCTCCGCCGCCATGGTCTTGCCCGTGCCGCTGGGGCCCGCGAAGAGCGCGCTCACGCCCAGGCCGTTGCGGCTCTTGGTGGCGAAGCCCCACTCCTCGTAGACCTTGCGGCGCTGGCGCACTTGCGCGACCAGATCGCGCAGGAAGCCGCGCTCCTGCTCGGGCAGGACCAGGTCGTCCCAGCCGGTGGCGGACGGCTCGAGCCGCTGGGCCAGCTGCTCGAGCTTGGGCTGCGCCTGGGCGGAGCACGCGGCCCAGAGCGCGCCCGGCAGATCCGCGGCCCCGGCGCGCGCAGCCGCCAGGGAAGCCGCGCGGATGGCCGGCGCGCTCAGCCGGAACTGCGTGACCACGCGCTCCACCGCGCCGTTGGCTTGCGCGGCGAGCGGCCCGAGCGCGGCGCGCCAGAGCTGCTCCTGCTCCGCCACGGTGGGCGGCTCGACCTCGAGGCGGACCACCGCGCGATGCCCCGCGTGGACCGGCTCGCGAGAGGTGATCAG
>DATBAA010000022.1:0-1654 GCA_036271755.1 Myxococcales bacterium
AGTCTTCGTGGCCCCACAGAGCAGCCCGGCAGCTCTCGCGCTGCGGTCATCGAGAGCCTCGATTTCGACAGCCGCCGCTGCGAGCAGCCGCGCCAACCTGACCTGCGCCCTGCCGTCTCGCCACACCTGCGCGACAACGCCGGCTGGAATAGCCAGCACATGGCCCTTCGCCTTGGCGCGCGCCAGAAGCATGACCACCGTCCGATCGTTCCGTTCGAACGCGATGAGCGCTCCCGCGTCGAGAGTCAGACCGCTCACTTCTGTCCCTTGCGGGTGCGTTTCAGGCTGGCGGGTTTAGCGATGGGCTTGCCGGACAGCGCAGCATCGGCCCAGGCCTTCTCGTCCGGCGTGAGCGGTCCGCCGGTTTCGCGCAGCATCTCGTCCAAGAGCGAATCGAGATCGTCGGACATGTTCTTCTGCTCGATGGCGCGGCTGATGTAAGCGCTGAGGCTCGTGGCCTTGCCCGACTTGACCGCTCGCCCGCGAGCGTCTTCTCCGGGACGGTGATGGCGATCTTCTTCGCGGTCATACCAATCATCATACCAAGCTGAACCTGCAGCGCAAACCTGGCAGGGTCAGCGCAGCGCTTCCAGGTATTCGCCGGTGGTGCCGCAGCAGCCGCCGCGCAGCCTGGCCTTCGGCATCGCCGCCGCCCACGCCGCGGGGTCCAGGTCTGCCGCGTCGAGCTTGAGCACGTCGGCGCCGTCGGGCTTCTCGGGCCAGGGCGCGCAGTTGTAGCCGGCCGCGACGGCGCCCGCGGCGCGCAGCGGCTCGAGCGCGACCTTTGCCGAGCAGGTGATGACCACCGGCAGCGAGGTGAACTTCACCGCGATCTTCACGGCTTCCAGCGCCATCTCCAAGGAAGTCGCGGTCTCCAGCCAGACGCAGTCGGCCCGCGCCAGCTGGGTGATCTGGTCGGGCAGATCCGGAAGGCCCGCCCAGAGCGACGCGCCGACGTACATGGCGCCGGAGTCTCGCGCGATGCGCAGCGCCGAGGCAGCCTCCAGATCGCTCGCGCCCACGAAAGTGTTGGTCAAGATCAGCTTCGCACCGGAGCGGACGTGATCGCGGTGCACCGCCAGCACCTCTTCGGGCCGCGACAGGTTCCACTCCGGCGCGCGCCCCGTCAGGCCTCGCATGAGCAGCGCGGTGCCCATCGCTCCGTCGAGGACGAGCGAGCCGCGCTGCAACACCTCGCGAAGGTTA
This sequence comes from Myxococcales bacterium, assembly GCA_036271755.1. Lineage (GTDB taxonomy): Bacteria > Myxococcota > Myxococcia > Myxococcales > 40CM-4-68-19 > 40CM-4-68-19. The sequence continues at coordinate 1,207 of DATBAA010000022.1, forward strand.
TTGCGGGACGCCATCTGCCGCCGGGGCCGGAGATGAGGCCGCCTGCACCCGCGCCGCCCCGAAGTTGGCGCGGTCCGCTTCGAATGAACAGATATTCAATATCTCTTTCTGCTCCTGGGCGCGCTTCCGCATGCGGCCGCGCATGCCCTGCGCTTCGGAGAAGGCGTCCGCGTTCATGCGCCCCGCCGCGAGCCGCGCGCGATAGTCCACCACCCCCAGCACCTGCCGCCAGAGCGCCTCGTAGAGCCGGTCGAAGTGCTCGCGGACGTCCTGATCGAGCGCGGTCGAAGAGGCTTCGACTTGCTGTCCGTCCACCGAGACGTCGACCGCGTCCAGCGTGCCGAAGCCGTTGCCGGCGTGGTCGAGCAGGGCCATCGACTCCTGCACCACCAGCGGAAAGTCGTCGTCCAGGATGCTGAAGCGCAGCGTCTGCGGGTCGACCAGCGTG
>DATBAA010000023.1:0-2802 GCA_036271755.1 Myxococcales bacterium
ACAAACCAAACGTCTTTGCGGGCGCGCCGGCGTGGATCATTTCGCTGGTGGTCACGCTGAGCGGATTGGCCAGGTTGAGCACCCACGCTTGTGGACAAAGCCGGCCCAGCTCCGCGCCCAGCTCGCGAATGCGCGGCGCGACCCGCAGCGCGCCCGTCAGCCCGCAGGGGCCCAGCGTCTCGTCGGCGGGGAGCTGGAATCGATTGGCCAGCGCCTCGTCGCGCGCGCGGCCTTGCATGCCGCCGAAGCGGATTTGATTGAGGACAATCAATGCGCCGTCGATCGCTTCATCGAGCCGACTCGTCGCCGTCACGGTCCAAGAGGGCAGCCTGCGCGCGCCATACCGCTGCATCCGCTGCAGCGCCTCCGCGTCCTGGCCAAAGAGCCGCAGCTCGCAGGCCGGCAATGGCAGCGGCCGCAGCGCCTCGACGAGCGCTGCAGTAAAGGGCGTGCTTCCGCCCAGGATGGCAATGACGGGCTTCACGGCCGAAGTTCCACCAGGCTGGTGACGGGCATGAACGGAACCGCCGCCGCCTTGGCGAAGAAGTCGCGCACGCTGTCGGTCACGTAGCGCACCTCTTCCATGGTGATGTCCGGCCGCAGCGGCAGGCAGAGCAGCTCTTTGCAGAGCGATTCGGCCACCGGGAACTGCCCCTGCATCCAGCCGTACGAAGCGAAGGCGGGCTGCAGATGAATGGGCGTCGGATAGCGGATGACCGCGTCGATGCCGCGCTCACGCAGGTGCGCGAGCAGCCCGTCGCGCTCGCTTGTCCGCACCTGGAAGAGGTGCATGGCGTGCGTCTCGCCCGGCGTCGAAGCCTGGAGCTCCAGCGGCAGCCCGGCCAGCAGCTCGCGATACCAGCCGGCGGCGGTGCGGCGGTGCTCGTTCCAAGCCTCCAGGCGCGGAAGCTTCCAGGCCAGGATTCGAGCCTGCAATGCATCGAGCTTGCTGTTGAAGCCGACGACGACGTGGTTGTTCTGGCCGACCTGCCCCAGCTCGCGCTGGCGGCGCAGCGCCTCGTCCAGCGCGGCGTCGCGCGGCACCACTGCCCCGCCGTCTCCTGCCGCCGAGAGGTTCTTGCTGGGGTGGAAGCTGAAGCAGCCGAAGTGTCCCGAGGTGCCCGACGACTTGCCCTCGACGCGCGCGCCGATGGCTTGGGCTGCGTCCTCGATGACGAAGAGCCCGCGCTCTTCCGCCAGCGACATGATGTCGCTCATGGGCGTGGGCTTTCCGTAGAGGTGCACCGGCATCAGCACGCGCGTCTTCGGACCGATGGCCTGGCGCAGCTGCTCTTTGTCGATGAGGAACGTGCGCGGATCGGCGTCCACCAGCACCGGCTCGGCGTCCACCAGATGAATGGCCGCGACGGTGGCGTGAAACGTATTCGCCTGGGTGATGACCTCGTCCCCGCGGCCGATGCCCAGCGCGCGCAGCGCCAGCACCAGCGCGTCGGTGCCCGTGTTGACGCCGCGCACGTGCGAGGCGCCCAGGTAGCGCGCCAGCTCGGCCTCGAACTGCTTGACCTCGGCGGTCAGCTCGTAGCGGCCGCCGATCAGCATGGCGCGCAGATCGGCCATCAACGGATCGATGTCGGAGCCCAGCTGGTGCGCATAGTTGTAACGGCCAACGTTCATTGATTGCCCCTCAAGAGAGTCCAGCGATGCCGGCGCCGATGAGGCCGGAGAAGTCGTCGTTGACGCCCAGCTCGACGCGGCCCGACCAGTCGGCAGTGCCGTCCCAGGCCCGCGCCGCCGCCGATTGCGCCACCAGCAGCCGATAGGTTTCGCCCAGCGCCAACGCGAAGCCGCCCACCAGGATGAAGCGCTCGAGCCCGAGCCCCAGGTGCATGGCCGCCAGCGCCCAGCCCAGCGGCGCCGCGCCATGCGCGATCACCGCCACGGCCCATGGCTCGCCGCGCCGGAACGCCTTCACCAACTCCGGGTTGGTCAGGCTCTCGCGGCCGTTCGCTCGCGCATAATCGAGCACCGCGCGGCCCGAAGAGACCGCGCCCAGGTGGCCGCGGCCGCCGCACTCGCAGAGAGGCGCGTCGGGTGATTCGTCCACGCGCAAATGACCCAGCTCGCCGCCCGCGCCGCGCTTGCCGAGCAGCGGCCTGCCGTTGGAGAAGACTTTATTGCCGATGCCGGAGCTGACGGTGACGATGCAGAACTCGTCTTCTCGCGATCGCCGATAACGATACCCGGCGGCGGTGACGTCGTTCATCATCGACACGCGCGCGTTGGGCCAGCGGGACTTTAGATCCTCGTGCAGGGGATGCGGCGACCTCTGCAGCGCGCCCCAGATGGTGGGCGCCGCCAGCACCTTGCCCTCGGCGTCGATGGGGCCGGCGAAGGCGACGTTCAGCTGCGTGACCTGGCTGTCTTCGACGATCTCGCCGGCCAGCCGGTGCATCGAGATGACCAGCCGTTCGCGCAACTCTTGAAATGTTGCGGCGGGGTAATCAAGATGATTGGGAGTGGGAGTACAGACGGACTGCGTCAAGGCGGATTGACCGCAATCAAACAAGCCGGCGCGCGTCTTCGTCCCACCGATGTCGAACACAAGAGTCGGCACTTGAGTCCCCTCGAAGGCGAAGGTGGATCGCGCCAAGCCACCGTGCAATTCTTGTTTGGAAGCTCACAGAGCTGGCCTTCTGACTTCGCCGTACTCATCTTCGGCGCCAACGTTCATGTCCTCGAATAGTGCGCTCATCATGGCTGGCGGCCGCTCCGAGCGGATGAGGGCTGGCGGCTCCGGCCTGCATAAGGGCTTACGCACCGTGCTCGGCGTGCCGTTGATTG
>DATBAA010000024.1:0-2036 GCA_036271755.1 Myxococcales bacterium
ACGCCGAGCTCAACGATTCGAGAGAGGCCGCCGCGGCGCGGGTCGACCTGGCCGGGTCGAGCCGCTCGTCCACTCCCAACCCCTGATCGCCGTCGGGGCTGCAGGTGACGCTGACGTCGAAGCATTCGTCATCGACGCGAAGGTGCAAGCGCCTCGCGGTGAGCGGCATCAATTGCCACATCCCCGCGGCGCCGCTGGCTCGATTCCTGGCCTCGCTGTCGAAGCGCGATTCGACCCACGCCAGATACGCCATCTCCCCGGGAAGCCGATGCTCGGCAAACACCTTGGTCATTAGATTCCAATTGTTCTTCTTGCTCTCGATTTCGCGGCGTAAGTCGGGCCGGTCCGCCTGGAGCGCCACCTGCTTCTTGAAGCCGGGATTGATCGCGTAGGTGTCGGCCTCGAGCTTCGCCAGCACCCGGTGAATCGCCACATCCAGCCGGTCGCCCTGTTGCGACCGCACGGGGGCCTTGGGGCTCAGCTCGTGCGAGACCTGTTGCGCGCTGCCGATCAGTCCATCCAGCTCGTGCTGTAGCTCCGCGAGTGCCAGCGGCTCGCTCTCCTGCTGCATGCGCGCCTCGAGGGCGGCGATGCCCTGATCGAGCGCCGTCTTTCGCCGCGAGAGCGCCGAGATCTCTCTTCGCTGGGCAATGAAGAGAAGAAGGAGCCCGAGCAGCAAGACCGCGGCCACCGCTACGAGCGCGAACGGCGCGCGCTTCTTTGCCGGCGGACGAGGCGGCAACCTCGGACAGACCAAAAGCTCGGTGGCGCCGAAGTAGATGCGGTCTCCGCTGGCCAGCGTCGCCCGGCGCCGCACCACGCCGTTGACGAGGACCCCGCGCAGGCTGTCGGGGTCGGAGAGCTCGAGCCCGCGCGGCGAGCTCTGCGAGGTGAGCGTGAATTGAACGCGCTCCGCGGCCCTGTCGGCCAGCTGGTGCCTCGCCGCCTGGCTCTTGCCGAAGATATATTGGCCCGCGGCGCTCACGTCGTAGATGGTCCCGGCGCCTGGACCTCGCGTGACCCGGATTTGCAGTGAGATTTCCTGGTTCATTCAATTCTCCTTCAATGACCGGCAGGTGCTCTTGCAACCACCGCGCAGCAGATGGCCGCGGCGATGATCGCCAGCAGCGCGCCCAGCGCGGCGGTCAAGGTGAACGATCGCCGCCGCCGCTCCGGCTGCGTCGCGAGGTCCGCCGCGCCCACCATGGTGCCGAGCGCGACGGCGAATTCGTCCATGTCGGTAAAGCGGTCGCCCGGCCTCTTCGCCAGGGCCCGGGCCACCACCGCATCCGCGGCCGGGACCAGCGACGTCACCAGCATGCCGGGAGGCAGCACCAGCGCCGACTCATGCTTCGACCGCAGCTCGTCCCGGTCTCCCAGGAACGGCGGGCGCCCGCAGATCATCTCGTAGAAGATGCAGCCCAGCGAGTAGATGTCGGCGCGCTTGTCCTCGTCGCGCGGGCCGCGCCACTGCTCGGGCGCCAGATACGCGGGTCCGGCTCTCTTCACCAACCTGGCCAGGCCGAAGTCGAGCACTTTGGCCCGCACCCCGCCCTGCAGATCATCGTCGTCGACGAGGAAGATGTTGGACGGCGTCAGGTCGCCGTGGACGATGCCCGCCCGGTGCGCCGCGGCCACGGCCCGGGCGATCTGCCGGCCGAGCAGCGCCGCCGTCTCCAGCGGCACGCGGCCCTCTTGCTCGAGGCGCGCCGCCAGGGTCTTCCCCTCGAGCAGCTCCATGACGACGAGGGTGCTGCCATCTGGCGCGGCCAGGCGATCGAGCACGCGGACGATCCCCGCGTCGTCGATGCGCGCCGCGGCCACCGCCTCTTGCATGAACCGATCGAGATCTCCGGCGCCGGCGGGAACCAGCCGTTTGATTGCCGTGTAGTGGCCGGTGACCGTATGCCGCGCGCGGTAGACCTCTCCCGTGCCGAGCTTCTCCAGGATCTCGTAGCTCTCGATGACCGTGCCGATGCGCATTGGCCTGCGTAGGCTCCCCCCGGCTCCCATGCCGGCGAAGAGTCAAACAGCAC
>DATBAA010000025.1:0-5745 GCA_036271755.1 Myxococcales bacterium
ATCAGGGTCGCTAGGAGTGCGCGCATGTCGAGATCGTAAACGCCTCGGGACGGCGGCGCCAGCGAGCGTACGCCCGCCTGTTCAGGGAGTGAATGAGGCTTGCAATGACTCTCCTTGCAGGGAAGCGCTGGGAGCAAAGCCGGGCGCGCCAGGATCGTAGCTGCGGTCGATTGAAGCCGTCAGCGTGCACGCGTCTGCCCCCGAGCCGTCGTAGCCGAAGGAGAACGCATAGGCGTCGGTGGCGCCCAGATATGTCTCGTGGCTCGCCGGAGCTGCGATTGTCCCGTCGCTCTTGAAGGCGATTCCCGGATAGCCGTCCGCCACCTGCGGCATGCGCAGCTGCGAGGGAACGCCAGTCAGCGCGCCCTGATCGCACGAGCCAACGAAGGAGACGAGGTCGCCTCCGGACGGACCGTCGGCCGCGAGCGCATTGAAGTTGGCGTCGTGCAAGAAGAGCTGCGCGCCGCGGCCGTCGACCTGGATGAACGACGAATGCGCCGCCGAGCTGACGTCGGCGTCGCCGCTCCAGATGATGCGAACGGCGCTCCAGAGCAGGTGGTCGCCGAGCTTGCCGCTGGCCGCGTCGTACTGGCCGTTGCCGTTGTAGTCGAGATACGGCTCGCCCGGGTCGTGCACGCCGTTGTCATTCGAATCCACGAACGGCTCGCCCAGGTCGGGCGCGTCCGGCCCCGCGGGCACGGCGGCGATCAAGGTGGCGACGCCGTCGCGCGGGTTATGGATGAGCCCGGCTGCGTCCGTCCAGCAAGGCTCTCCCGGGCAAGCGCTGGAATCATAGAGCCGCGAGAGATCGCAGCGGCAAGCGCCTCCGACGGGATCGACGTCGGCCGGCGGCGAATCGCCCGGCGCGACCGCGTAGACGAGGCCGCCGTCGACGAAAGCGAGGCTGCCGGCCTCTGCCAATGTCTGGATCGAAGCATCGGCGATCTCGCGATTGGCCGCGTCTCGCGCCACCGCGCCGCACTGCACGTGAATCGTCTCCAGCCGGCCAGAGACGAGCGCGCCGACGTTCTGCTTGGCGCAGCTGAAGCTCAAAGACGAGGCGAGGCCGCCGCCCGGGATGAGCTTCACGGCTGTCTGGCCCGTCAGCTGCTGGCCGCTCATCGAAGCGCTGGCCGTGACGTTCAGCGAGCCCCAGCCGATGCGCGGCGCGGTCAACACGGCCGCGGCGTTGCCCTGCTCGTCCGTCTCGGCATCCGCGGCCTGCCCCGTGCTGCTGGCGAAGTGGACCGCGATGCCTCCTTGAGGCAGCCGGGCCGTCACAGCGAGCTGCGCTTTGCCGTCTCCGGGTAGCGCGGCGGGCGAGGCCGTTAGACTGAGCGACGGCGTGATAGAGCAAGCGGTACAGAGCAGGAGAAGGGAGCGCATCGTGGCGCGGAACGTTAGCCAGAGCGGAGCTGCAGCGGAATACGTCAACCAACCGGTGCGACTCACGTCGCTGTCCCACGGCGCCGGCTGCGCCTGCAAGCTGCGGCAGGGCGAGCTGGCGGAGGTGCTGTCGCGCATTCCCGTGCAGAAGCGGCCGCGCTCGCTCTTGGTCGGCACCGAGACCCGCGACGATGCCGCCGTCTGGCAGATCAACAAGACCCAGGCGCTGGTGGCTACGACGGACTTCTTCGCGCCGCTGGTCGACGACCCGCGCGACTACGGCCGCATCGCCGCCGCCAACGCCATCTCCGACGTCTACGCCATGGGCGGCAAGCCTTTGTACGCGCTGAACCTCGTCGGCTGGCCGCGCGCGCTCGGCTTCGAGATGCTCTCGGAAGTGCTCGCCGGCGGCGCCGAGATCGCGTTGGAGGCAGACTGCCCCATCGTCGGCGGCCACAGCATCGACGACGCGGAGCCCAAGTACGGACTGGCCGTCACCGGCCTCGTCGACCCGCGGCGGGTGCTCACCAACTCGAAGGCCCGGCCGGGTGACGTATTGCTCCTGGGCAAGGCCTTGGGCACGGGCATCGCGGTCTCGGCCATCAAGAAGGGCGTCGCCTCCGAAGAGACGGCGCGCGCCGCCACCGCGCAGATGACGACGCTCAACCGCAGGGCCGGCGAGGTCTACGCGCGCTTCCACAAGAGCGTCCGCGCGCTCACCGACGTCACCGGCTTCGGGCTCCTGGGCCACCTCGACAGCGCGATGCGGGCCGCCAAGATGCGCGCGCGGATCGACGCGTCGGGCCTGCGCATCCTGCCCGGAGTGCGCGAGCTGGCCCGCTCGGGAGTCATCCCTTCCGGCACCCGCGCCAACCTCGCCTTCCTCGGCGAGCGCGTGAGCTTCCCCGAGGGTATGCCTGAGTCCGACCGGCTGATTCTGACCGACGCGCAGACCAACGGGGGTCTCCTGGCGGCCGTCGATCCCAAGGATGCCGCGAAGATCTTCCGCGCCCTCGCCAGCGCCGGAGCGCCCGCGGTCCTCCTGGGCGAGGTCGTCCGGCCAAAGCGCGGCCAGGCGCCGGGCGTCGATGTGCTGGGTGAAATTTCGCCCGCCGTCGCCCGTTAGCCACTCATCGGGAGGTCGCCATGTTCCGCACCGCTTTCTCAGTCGCAGTCGTCGGGCTCGCCGTTTGGGTCGCCATGAAGGTCCTCTTCGGCGTCACGGGCGGCATCATCGGACTTCTGCTGTCCCTCGCCTGGCTTGCGCTGAAGGTCTTGCTGGTGGTCGGCCTCGTCTACTGGCTCCTCACCGTCTTCAGCCCGGACACGGCCAAGAAGATGAAGGACGTCATGCGGGGCAACGAGAGCCTGTAGAACTGCCGGAACAAGTTTTACAGCTCCTCTGTTAAAGTGGCGCCAGTGCGCGCCCTCACCGCCCTCCTCGCTGCTTGCCTGCTCGCCCTGCCCGCTCTGGCGGCGCAGTCGCAAGGTGCTTTGGTGGTGGTGCTGGACGCGGGCCACGGCGGCAAGTTCCCGCACGACGGCGCCCACGGCGCTCACGGCCTGCTGGAGAAGAACATCGTCCTCGCGGTCGCGCAGAAGACCAAGGAGATGCTCGAGGCCCAGGGCGCGACCGTGCTGCTCACCCGCGAGGGCGACGACGACATCTCCTTTGCCGAGCGCGTCCGCATCGCCAACGACGCGGGCGCGGACCTGTTCCTCTCCATCCACTGCAACTCGATGGAGACCCGCGCCGACCGCCAGGTCACCCGCGGCGTCGAGACCTACTTCCTCAGCCCCGACCCCACCGACGCCGAAGCCAAGATGCTGGCCGAATTGGAGAACGGCGGCCCCGAGACCGTGCCGGTGCCCAAGGCCAACGACGCGGTGAGCGGCATCCTCGCCGACCTGGCGCTGGGACAGGCCCGCAACGACTCGGCGGCGCTGGCGGAGATCGTCCAGCACTACGTCATTCGCGGCACCTGGGCGCAGTCGCGCGGGGTGCGGCAGGCGCCCTTCCTGGTGCTCTCGGGCACCAAGATGCCGTCCGCGCTGGTGGAGATTGGCTTCATCTCCCACCCGGCCGAGAGCAAGCTGCTCGCCAAGCCCGCCTACCAGGAGAGGGTCGCGACGGCCCTGACCAACGCGGTGCGCGAGTTCGCCGACAAGGTCCTCTCGCGCAGGCTGGTCGCGCAGGTGGCCAAGAATGTGGCCACTACCGAACACGCGCCGGCGGCCGTAGCGCTGCCTGCCGCGTCCGCCGAGCCGCCTGCCGCCGTGAACGCGGTTGCCAGACCCGACGGGACGCGATAACTCCCGCGCGTGCCTCGTAAGGATCGCGCCTCAGACCAGCTTCGCGCAGTCACCCTGCAGACGGACTTCACCGAACACGCGGAAGGCAGCGTGCTGGTGTCGTTCGGCCGCACGCGCGTGCTCTGCACCGCCAGCGCCGAAGAGCGCGTGCCGTCCCACGTGAAGGGGTCCGGCCGCGGCTGGATCACCGCCGAGTACGGCATGCTCCCGCGCGCGACCCACACCCGCAGCGACCGCGAGGCCGCCAAAGGCAAGCAGACCGGGCGCACGCAGGAGATCCAGCGGCTCATCGGCAGATCGCTGCGGGCCGCGGTGGACCTGGTGGCCATGGGCGAGCGGCAGATCATCGTCGACTGCGACGTGCTGCAGGCCGACGGCGGAACGCGCACCGCCTCCATCACCGGCTCGTACGTGGCGCTGGGCATCTGCCTGCGCCGCATGCAGCGCGAAAAGGCTCTGCGTCCGCCGGTGGCGGCAGTCTCCCTGGGCTTCGTCGCCGGGCAGCTGCTGCTCGACCTGGACTACGAGGAGGACTTCGCCGCCGAGGTGGACCTGAACGTGGTCGGCAACGCCGCCGGCGAGCTGCTCGAGGTGCAGGGTACGGCAGAGAAGAAGCCCTTCACGCCCGCCCAGCTGGCCGACATGGTCGCGCTGGCGCAGAAGGGGCTGCTCGAGCTGCACCGCAAACAGTTGGAGGCCTTGGGCAAGTGAAGCTGCTGGTCGCCACCTCGAACGCCGGCAAGCTGGGCGAGATGCGCGAGATCCTGGCGCCCATCGGCTTCACGCTGGTGTCGCTGGCCGAGGCGGGCCTCGAAGCTCCCGAAGAGACGGGCGTCTTCTTCCACGACAACGCCGAGCTGAAGGCGCGCGAGTGCGCCCTCAAGCTGCACCTCTGGGCCCTGGGCGACGACAGCGGCCTCTGCGTCGATGCGCTGAACGGCGAGCCCGGCGTGCGCAGCGCCCGCTACGCGCCCACGGACGTCGAGCGCCGCTTCAAGCTTCTGGACGCCTTGAAGTCCTTCCCCGTCAACCGCCGCGGCGCGCACTTCTTCTGCGCGGTCGCGCTCTGCGCTCCGGACGGCCAACGGCTCTTCCGCGCCGAGGGCCGCGTCGACGGCACCATCGAGCTGGCCGCCCGCGGCAGCAACGGCTTCGGCTACGACCCCATCTTCGGCCCGGCAGAGACCCCCGGCCGGACGCTGGCGGAGCTCTCGTCGGCCGAGAAGAACCGCTTGAGCCACCGCGGCCGGGCGCTGGAACGCATGCGCCCCCTGCTGGAGCAGCTGGCCCGCGACGGCACTCTTTAGAACACTCTGGCAGGTAAGCTTGCGCGGCGGGCCGAAACCGTGTACTTCCCCCCGGCTTTCAGCGGGGCGTAGCGCAGCCTGGTAGCGCGCCTGCCTTGGGCGCAGGAGGTCGGAGGTTCGAATCCTCTCGCCCCGATTCATGCTGGGGCGCGAAGGGACTGTGCCAGTAGCTCAGTTGGATAGAGCAACGGCCTTCTAAGCCGTCGGTCGGGGGTTCGACTCCCTCCTGGCGCGCCAAAGGGTAGAAGTACGAAGTGGTTCGACGGTAGCGGATTTTGCGGTAGGAAGCGGAGCGGTACGGTGGCTGTAGATCAATGGTAGATCACTGGACTGTGACTCCAGGTGTTGCGGGTTCGAGTCCCGTCAGCCACCCCAATTCTTGGTCTTGACTGAAGCGAGCGGAATCGGTACACAGCGCGGCCCCTTCGCCTACGGGGCACATCGAGGGAGCGTAGCTCAATTGGCAGAGCAATGGACTCTTAATCCATAGGTTGAAGGTTCGATTCCTTCCGCTCTCACTCACTAAAGCCCCGCCGGTCCCAAAAGGACCCGCGGGGTTTCTAGTTTCGGCATCGAATCATGATTCGCTTTGTCCTCCCTCCAACCGGCTGCGGGCCGCCGCGAGCGCGCGCTGGAACCGCTGACGGAGCACCTCTCGTGGGGGCAGCTCGGTCAGATACTCCGCGACGTGGATTCCGCTCTTGCCGAGATTCAAATACTCGACCGTCTCCTGCTTCTT
>DATBAA010000026.1:0-2243 GCA_036271755.1 Myxococcales bacterium
CGCCGGTGGCCAAGAAGCTGGGGTTGATTCCGGTTCAACAGGAGTTGTTCAAGTGACGGGCAAGCAGAAGCGGCATTTGCGGGCGTTGGGGCACCATTTGAACGCGGTGGTGCAGGTTGGCCACGAAGGCGTCAGCGACGCGCTGGTGAAACAGACCGGCGAGCAGCTGGAGGCGCACGAGCTGATCAAGGTGAAGATCGGCGAGGGAGACCGCCACGAGTCGGCGGATCTGCTGGCATCCAAGACCGGCTCGGAGGTCGCGCAGGTCCTGGGCCGCACCGCGCTCTTGTATCGGCGGCGCAAGGAAAAGCCCGAGATCGTGTTGCCCAAATGATCTCGTTGAGAGCGGGCGAGGCCGTCGCGGAGATCTCGCCCGGCCGCGGGGCCATCTGCACCGGCCTGCGCATCGGCAACGAAGAGCTGCTCTATCTCGACCAATCGACCTTCGTCGATTTGACCAAGAACGTCCGCGGCGGCATTCCCATCTTGTTTCCCGTCGCGGGAAAGCCGCCCGAAGGCAGCGCTCTTCAGCAGCACGGCTGGGCGCGAAACTTGTCGTGGCAACCGACGCAGACCGCCGCCAGTCAGCTCGAGTGCCGCCTCGCCAACGACGGCTTCGATCTGCTTTTGACGTACACGCTGTCCGAGCGGGCCTTGTTGATCGCGATGAACATCCAAGGCGACGGGCCCTTTCAATTGGGCTTCCATCCCTACTTCAATTGCACCGATAAAGCCGCCGCGCGCGTGGATACCAAGGCGACGAGGGCTTTGGACAATCAAACCGGCAATGAGTTCCCTTATTCAGCGCCGGACTTCGTCAATACCCAGCCGGATCTGCGCTTGCTCGATCACCGCGACGCCAGCACCATTCTCCACCGCGGCGCGCAGCCGCCCATCAAGCTGCGCTTCAGCCCCGAATTCAAGCTGCTGGTCCTCTGGACGCAGCCGGGCAAAACCTTCGTCTGCGTCGAACCCTGGACCCCGCGCTTCCTGCAGGCGCCCCAATCGTTGAGCTTCGAAATCTCGCTCTAGCTCTTCTTGCCCATCAGGCGGAGCTCGCGCTGGGCCTCGACGTGGTTGGGCTCCAATTGCAGGACGCGCTCGTAGCACTTGCCGGCCAGCTTCAGGTCGCCCAGCGCCTTGGCCATGTGGCCCAGGAAGAGGTGCGCCGGGGTGCACTTCTCCTGCATCTTGATGGCCTTCTTGCAGTCGCCCGCGGTCTCCTCGAAGATCGCCTTGCGATCGGAAGCGATGAGGAACCTGGCGTAGCCGCGCCAGGCGTAGAACTCGGCCTCCTGGTCGTTCAAGCCGATGGCTTTGTCCAAGAGCCCCAGGCCCTCTTTGTACTTGCGGGCCTTGATCAGGATCTCGGCGCGCTGGAAGTTCTCCTCTGCCGCGAAGATGCGCGCCACGTCCACCGCGCCGGCCTTGCCGTCCACCTCTTCTTCGTACTCCTTGCGCTTCTTGTCGTCGCCCAGCTCGGAGGACGCCGCGTTGATGCGCGCGAAGAGCCGCTCCTTCACCTCGCGCAGCGCGGCCTGCGCCGGGTCGGAGACTGTGTCCGGGTGCAGCTCCTTGGCGAGCACGAAGAAGTTGCGCTTCACCTCCGCGGCCGTCGCGCCCTGGCGCTGGATGCCGAGCGCTTCGAAGTGGTTGCTCTTCTCCAGCTTCTCGAGCAGCTGCGAGAGCCGGAGCAGCGCCTGGTCGGGCCGCTCTCCTTCGGGAGCCGTGGCAAAGCCGGGCGGCGGCCTCATGGGCGGCGGCGGCGGCGCGGTCACGGCGGCCGCGGGCTTCGCGGGCGTGAGGGGCTTGACCACCGGCGCGGCGACCTTCGGCGGCGACGACGGCGGCGGCTGCGAGGCCGGCTTCGCGACCGCCGGCGGAACCTTCATCATCGGCGGCGGCGTCGCCAGCCGCGCCATCACGTCGGGCGGCGGCGCGGGCCGCGCGATCTTGGGCAGCTCTCGCGCGAAAGGCTTCGCGGCCGGCGGCGGCGCGGAGGCAGGCTTTTCAGGAGCGGCCTGTTCCGTCTCGGCAAAGGCGAGATGCCCCAGCTCGGACAAGAGATAGAGCAGCCCCAGCGTCTTCGAAGCATCGCCGGCCTTGAGCAGCTCTTCGCCGCTGCGCGTGCCGTCGATGCCCGAGTAGAGCCGCGCCTCCTGCGCGTTCAACGCCAGCTCTTCGACCTTGCCAATACCCAGACCGCCCGACCGCTGCACCGGCCGCAAGAGCTTTTTGCCCAG
>DATBAA010000027.1:0-4215 GCA_036271755.1 Myxococcales bacterium
CGTCCTTGAAAGCCTTCAACAGGACCTGCGCGGGCCCTTGCTTTCGCAAGTGCCCGGCATCGGGCCGCAGCCGCTGAGTGACGTGAATTGCCTTCCGTGAAGTGAATCCAGCACATTTCTTTTTGGGGCGCCCCGGCTGACGGCAGCAGATGCAAGTCCGGGCGCCGCGCCGCGCTCCGTTGCATCACCACACTTTTTCCACGAAAAGCAGGCACACAGATGTCCACCGCACGGCACGGTCGGCGCGGCCTCGGACTCCACAAAGAGAAGCTAGTTGTGATCCAGCAGCGCCAGCTCCGTCGGGCCGCCGCGCTCCGGCAGTAGCGCACCCGTCGCGAGGCTGGCCACCATGGCGATGGAGCTGCGCCGCTCGGTGGCCGTGAAGACTCCGCGCAGCTGGGCGGCCGGCCAGAGCCGCAGCCGGATGCGCCCCGTGCGCTGCATGCAGTCCCGCAGCCCGCCGAAGAGCGCCTGGCGCGCGCTGTCGTTGCTCCACGCCGCGTCCAGCACGTCCACGCTGTCGCGGCCGAAGCGAAGCATGGCGCCGCCCTCTCCGGTCCGGGTCTCCGCGACGATGCCCCACTCCGGCTCGCCCACGCCGCGCGCACGCGCCAGCTCGCGCAGGCGGCGCAGCTGGAAGCGCACCGTCCACTCGTCGCGGCAGAGGTGCAGCCGCTGCTCGTCCTTGCGTGGAGCGGCAAAGATGCGGGCCAGCGCAGGCTCGTCGCCGGCCATGGCCGAGCGGAAGCCGCCCGCCGGCCGCGGCAGCTGCGAGAGCTCGACGCTCACCTCGCGGCTCTCCACCGGCCGGAAGCCCAGCCGCTCGTAATAGGTCACGTCGATGTCGGAGAAGAGCAGCGCGGCGTGCGTCCCCGCCTGCTTCGCCCGCTCCAGCGCGTCCCGCAGCATGGCAAAGGCGTACCCCTTCCGGCGCAGCGACGGCGGCGTGTAGACCGCGCCGATGCCCAACACCCGCAGCGGGCGGCCCGCGGAGGCGCCCTGCAGCTCGTAGGTCTTGAGCGCCGACAAGAGCCGATCACCCTCGAACCAGCCGAGCATGCGATAGCGGTCGTGGGCCTCGGGAGCGTCGGCGAGGCGGCGCTGGAAGGCGAGAAAGCGCGGCTCGTCCAAGAGGCCGCCCCAGATGGGATGGATGCCGCGCAGATAGGCGGATCGCTCCTCGCCGGTCAGTTCGCGCAACATCCGGGTGACGCTAGCACGGGCATCGAGCTTGATCGCCCCGCGCCAAGAGGTAGGGTGCGGAGGTGGACGCCCCAAGGCTCTTCTCCCTTCGCGAGGCGAACGGGCTCATCGATACGCTGCAGCGCGAATTCGTGCGTGCCCGCGCGCTGCGCGACCAGCTGGCGGGCGTGCAGCAGAAGCTGGCCGAGGCCGGGCGGCCGCTCGACGGGCCAGAGCTGCGCGTCGACGAATCGGCGCCGCCCACCGTGCAGAAGCTGCAGCAGCGGGCGGTGAAGATCCTGGGAGAGCTGCGCGACCTCTTGCGCGAGCTGGCCGAGCTGGGCGTCGAGGTGAAGGCCGCCGACGGCCTGGTCGATCTGCGCAGCAAGCTCCACGGCCGGGTGGTCTTTCTCTGCTGGCAGTTCGGCGAGGAGCGCATCGAGCATTGGCACGAGCTGGACGTAGGCTTCGCCGGCCGCAAACCGCTCCCCGCCGACGGGGACTTCATCGGCGACCTGCTCCACTGAAAAGCGTTCACCGCGAGGTCGCGGTGAAAAAAGAAAGGCTTACGTCAGCGCGCCCGAGATGCACTCCTCGAGGAAGTCGCTGACGAGGCGGATGCGCATGGTCTTGCGCAGCGAGCGGTGGAAGACGAGGAAGAGATCGCGGCGCAGCGCCGGGGCGCCGTGCAGCAGGCGCAGGCCTACGCCCAGGTAGGGCGCGAGCAAGGCCACACCCGCGCCGGACCGCGCGGCCGCCTGGGCGGTGAGCGGCGTGCGAACGATGACCCGGGCCACGCCCAACGGAATGTGCTCGCGCAGCCAGACCGCGTCGGGCATGGAGAGCGACGGGTGGTAGTCGATGAGGTCGTCGTCCGGCAGCAGGCGGTCTCCCGCGCGCGGCCGGCGGCGCAGGTAAGAGGAGTCCGCGTACGGCTGGAAGGGAATCGTCGCCAGCTTCCGCACGACGAGCTCGCGCTGGCGCGGACGGACCACGCGCAGCGCAATGTCTGCCTCGCGGCGGCCCAGGTCGGCCACGGGAGACTCGGCGACCAATGAGAGCTGGATGCCCGGATGGCGGCGAAGGAAGTCGGGAAGCCGCGCCGCGATGGTGACCGCGCCCAGGCCGTCCGGAACCGAGGCGCGCACGGGCCCGGTGGGGCTCTCGTCCAGGCGATCGATCTCGCGGCCGATGCCGAAGAACTCCTCCTCCATGCGCTGCGCCCGCGACAGCACGCTGCGGCCGGCCTCGGTCACCACGTAGCGGCCGGACTCGAGCGCCACCAGCCCCGCCTTGCGCTTGCGCGAGAGCGCGGCCACGCGGCGCCCCACCGTCGGCTGGCTGCAGCCCAGGGTACGCGCGGCGGCCGTCAGCGTGCCCGCGCGGGCGAGCGCGAGAAAGAAGCGCAGGTCGTCCCAGCTCTCCATGCATTCCTGCATAGCAGGCATTCACGGCTGTCGCATGCGCCGGCGGCCCGCGGCGCTGTAGAAGCAGAGCATGCGCAAGCCGCACCCGGCTTTCATCACCGCCTTCGCCACCTTCTGCGTGCTGCTCTGCGCCGCGGCCATCCGCGCCACGCCCGGCGTGCTCATCGTCCCGCTCGAGCAGGAGTTCGGCTGGTCGCGCGCCACCATCTCCTTCGCCATCTCCATCAACCTGCTGCTCTACGGCCTGATGGGACCCTTCTGCGCCGCCATCGCCGCGCGCGTCGGCATCCGGCGGACCATGGCCACCGCCATGGGCCTGCTGGCGCTTTCGCTCTTCGCCGCGACGTACATCCACGCGCCCTGGCAGCTGGTGCTCATCTGGGGGTTCTGCGTCGGCGGCGGCACGGGCATGGCCGCGTTGGTCATCGGCGCGGTGGTGGTCACGCGCTGGTTCAGCAAGCACCGCGGCCTCGTCATGGGCATGCTCACCGCCTCCACCGCCACCGGCCAGCTGCTCTTCCTACCGGTGCTGGCGCGCGCGGTCGAGAGCGACGGCTGGCGCATGGCGGTGCGCATCGTCGGCATCGCGGCGCTCGGCGCCATGACGCTGGCGCTGCTCTTCGTCCGCGAGTCTCCGGCGGCGGCGGGCGTCCCCGCCTTTGGCGATACGGAGGTGCGGCCCATCGAGCCGCCCGCGGAGAACCCGGCCCGCGTCGCGCTGCGCGTGCTCGCGAAAGCCTCCCGCAGCGAGGACTTCTGGCTCTTGTCGGGCACCTTCTTCATCTGCGGCGCCAGCACCAACGGGCTCATCGGCACGCACCTGATCCCGGCCTGCGTCGACCACGGCATCCCCGAGGTGCGCGCGGCGGGCCTGCTGGCCGTCATGGGCATCTTCGACCTGGCCGGGACGACCTTCTCGGGCTGGCTCACCGATCGCTTCGACGGCCGCAAGCTGCTCTTCACCTACTACGCGCTGCGGGGCCTCTCGCTCATCTTCCTGCCGCGCGCGCTCACCGCGCAGTCGGGGCTCTTCATCTTCGCGGTCTTCTACGGCCTGGACTGGATCGCGACGGTGCCGCCGACCATGCGCCTCGCGACGGAGAGCTTCGGCGATGAGGGCCCCATCGTCTTCGGCTGGATCGTCGCCGCGCACCAGGTGGGCGCCGGCATTGCGGCGCTGGGCGCGGGCCTGGTCCGCACTTCGTTGGGCGACTACCAGCTGGCCTTCATGAGCGCGGGCGCGCTCTGCCTCATCGCCGCGCTGCTGGCGCTGGCGGTCGGCCGGGTGCGCATCGCCCGGCAAGGGCATGACGTGGCGGAGCTCCCGGCTACTTCAGCGCAATGAGCTCGATCTCCACGCGCGCGCCCTTGGGCAGCGCCGCGACCTGAACGGTCGAGCGCGCCGGCGGATTCGACGGAAAGCGCTTGCCGTAGACCTCGTTCACCACCGCGAAGTCGCCCAGGTCGGCCAGGAAGATGGTGCTCTTCACCACCTGCGCGAAGCCAACTCCCGCGGCCTTGAGCACCCCGGCCAGGTTCTCCATCACGCGCTCGGCCTGGACGCGCACGTCGCCCTCGACCATCTGCTGCGTGGCCGGATCGAGCG
>DATBAA010000028.1:0-10113 GCA_036271755.1 Myxococcales bacterium
AGCGCGGTGTCGTCGATCTGGAAGCTGGTCGCGAGCGAGGTGTCCTCGGTGCCCGTGAACTTCAGGGTGACCGTGGTGCCCTTGAAGGCGATCAGGTTGATGCTCTGCTGCGCGTACGCCGTGTTCTTGTTCAGGTTGCTCAGCGACTGCAGCGTGGTGGCGCCGTTGGTCAGCGTCAGCTTGTCGAACGCGGTGGTGGTGGTGGTCTCTGCCGACTGGATGCGGATCCAGTAGGTGAAGACCGCGGTGCAGGCGGCGGCCGGAATGGCGACCGACTGGGTGAGGGTGTCGGTGTGGGTCGTGCCGTAGCCGTCCATCCAGGCGAAGGCGGTGCCGGTGCGGGCGACGTTCGGGGCGGTGCTGCCGTTGCCCAGGACGCCGGCAGTGGCGGTCCAGCCGCCCGTGGCGGTCTCGAAGCCCGGGTTCACGAGCAGCTGCGAGGTGGCGGTGCAAGCGCCGCCGGCGCCGGCCAGGGTCAGCGTGTAGGTCGTCGAGTGCGAGCCCGAAGCGGCCGTGCCCGTGACGGTGAAGCTGTACGTGCCCGCGGCCGCGGCGGCCGTGTGGCTGACGGTCAGGGTGGCCGAGCCGCCCGAGGTGACCGACGCAGCGCTGAGGCTGGCGGTGACGCCGGTGCCGCCGCCGGAGACGCTCAGGGACACCGTCTGGGCAGCGCCCGAGGTGGTGGCCGTGGCGATGGTCGAGGTGTTGGTGCCCGCGGTGCCCGAGGTGGCGCTGGCGCTGGCCGGGGTGGCGCTGATGGAGAAGTCATTGGCCGGAGGAGGAGTCACGCCGCCGGTGAACAAGGCGCCGTTGGGCGTTCCCCAGCCGGTCGGGCCGTCCCAGCCGGCGCGAGCGGTGCAGAGCTGCGTACCGCCGCAGCTGCCGTTGGTGCCGGTGAGCACGTCGAAGAAGAAGCCCGTGTTCTGCCAGGCGAAAGCCGGGCCAACGCTGCCGTGGCCGGTGAGGGCGTAGATCGAGGCAACGACCGGCGAGGCCACCGAGGTGCCGCCGAAGACGAGCCAGCCGCCCGAGGCGCTGTCGAACACCGAGACGCCGGTGGCCGGGTCGGCGACCGCCGAGACATCGGCGACCGCGCGGCGCGCGCAGCCAGTGATGGTGCTGGTCTGGAAGGACGGGATGGTCTCGACGGTGCTGCAGCCCGAGCCCGCGCCGCCGTTGGTGTTGGCAGCGGTGCCCCACACGGTCTCGACCCAGCCGCGGGTGCTGGTGTTGCGAACCAGGTGCGTGCCGCCGACGGCCGTGACCGCGGTGGACGCCGCCGGGTACTCGACGCCGAAGCCGCCGTCGCCCGAGCTGGCGAAGATGCCGACGCCGGGGTGGCTGTAGAACTGCGTGGTGGTGGTCGGGTCGGTGGAGCTCTCGCTGCCGCCGTAGCTGTTGCTGACGACGGTCGCGCCCAAGGCGACGGCCGTGTTGACGGCGGCGCCCAGGTTGGCGGTGGTGGGCGAGGTGGCCTCGACCAGCAGGATGTGGCAGGCCGGGCAGATGGCGCTGGCCATGTCGATGTCGAGCGAGATCTCTTCCGCCCAGCCGGAGTCGCCGGCGGGCAGCGGCGAGGCGGCGCCGTTCTGGTTGACCTTGCGGAAGCAGCCGTTCGCCGTGGTGCAGGCGGGCAGGCCGAACTGCGAGCGGTAGGTGGCCAGGTCGGACTCGGCGTTGACGGCGTCCATCGCGTCGACGATGGCGATGGTCAGGCCGGTGCCGCCGGTGGTGGGCAGCTTGTAGGCGCTGATCAGATCGACCGGGTTGAGACCGCCCGGAGCAGCCGCTGCCGGCATGATCTGGCCGGCGGCGTTCTTGACGACGTCCTTCAGGGCGTGGCAGCGCACGTAGCCGGGCATGGCATCGGCGCAGGAACGAACGGTTTCGTGGTGCGTGGCGGCTTGATTGACAATGTCGGCGTTGGGGGTGGTGGCGTTGGCCTTGCCGGCGGCGCCGTCTTGACCACAAGCGCCCAGTGCCAGCGCTAGCGCTGCCAGGGTGGATAGCGAAACTGCACGAGTTGAGCTCGTCATTCATCGACTCCGGGTAAATGCGCCGCGGGGGATCCCGGCGCGCCGGGCTGACTCGCTTTTCCACGCAACCTTCACAATTGGGTGAGCGTATGTAGGGTATAAACGCAGATGTCAGACTAACGTCCATTTATTGAACGAAGACAAATAGATAGACGTTGGTAATCAAATGTAATGACTTATCCCATCGGTCAGTTGACGTATCAAAACGTCGCAATAAACAGACATAAGCCGTGCAGGACGTTCATCTGTGCAGGCCGTAAAAATGCAAGCTGGCTTCTCAGCTGCCCGGGCTCGGAATCAGGCGGAAGCGGCTATTTGTGCTCGCGCAGGACCAGGTCGGTGATCTGCCCGAGCAGCCACTGCATCCCCGCCAGATGCTGCTGGTCGTGGCTGCAGAGGTAGTGGACGAGACCGCGCAGCGAAGTGTGGCCGTAGCCCTCGAAGAACGCCGGCCGCTTCAGCTCTTCCGGCGGGCGGCTCACCAGGAACGCCAGCGTCGCCAGCCGCGCCTCCGCGAACGCCTCCAGCACTTTGGCGGCGTCGGCGGTCTCGTACGAGCGCGCCTTGGCGAGGCCCTCGCTGTCCAGCCCGGGCAGCGTCGGATTCGCCTCGCTCACCGTCCGTGCGAAGCGAATCTGGTAGCCGTCAATCTCGATGTCCCGCACGTGGCAGATCTGCTCGATGGCCGTGAAGTGCTCGCTGGGAATGCCTTCCCACGACGGCGGCGCCCAGTGCTTGAAGCCCGTTGGAATGGCCGCGTAGTGCGCTGCCAGCTGCTTGGGAAACGTCTGCAGCGCTTCCAGCGTGATCAGATCCATCAGTGACTCCGGCGGGAGATCCACTCTGCCAGCAGCCGCACTCCAGCGCCCGTGCCGCCGCGAGAGTTGTAGCCGCGCTCGCGATCTACCGACGCGGGCCCGGCGATGTCCAGGTGCGCCCAGGGCACCTTCTTCTTCGGGTTGGTCACGAAGTGCTGCAGGAAGAGCGCGGCGTTGATGGAGCCGCCAAAGCGTCCGCCGGTGTTCTTGAGATCGGCGATGGGGCTCTTGATCAGCTCCTCCATCTCCGGCGGCAGCGGCATGCGCCAGATGGACTCTCCCGAGGCGCGCGCTGCCGCCAAGAGCTCTCCGGCCAGGGCGTCGTCGTTGGAGAAGAGGCCGGTCATCCACGGCCCCAGCGCGACCATGATGGCGCCCGTCAGCGTGGCCAGATCGACGATGGCCGCGGGCTCGTCCTCCATGGCCCAGGCGAGCACGTCGGCCAGCACCAGCCGGCCTTCGGCGTCGGTGTTGAGCACCTCGACGCTGAGGCCGCTCTTGCCGACGACGACGTCGCCCGGCTTGTAGGCCGTGCCCGAAGGCATGTTCTCGCAAGCGCCGAAGTAGCCGCGCACCGGGAAGGGCGGCTTCAGGCGCGCCACCAGCTCCATGGCGCAGATGACGGCCGCCGCGCCGGCCATGTCGGTCTTCATGTCCTCCATGCCCGAGGCGGTCTTGATGGAGAGGCCGCCCGAATCGAAGGTGATGGCCTTGCCCACCAGCGCCAGCGGCGGCTTCGAGGCGCCCTTGGACGGCGTGTACGTCAGCCGCACCAGCTGCGGCTCCTCGATGCTGCCCTGCGCGACGGCGAGAAAGAGCCGCATGTCGAGCTTCTCGATCTGCTTCTGGCCAAAGACCTCGCAGCGCAGGCCGCTCTCCTTGGCCACTCTCCGGGCCTCGGCGGCGAGCACGCCGGGCGTGACGCGGCCCGCGGGCTCATTGACGAGATCGCGCGCGCGGCTGACGGCGTCGGCGGTGGCCCGGCCCAGCTCGATGGCCGGCGCCAGCTGCGCGCTGGCCAGCAGCGTCACCCGGGCCAGCTTCAGCTTCTTCTTCTCCTTCTTGTAGCGATCGAAGACGTAGGCGCCCAGCGAGGTGCCCTCGGCCAGCGCGCGCGCCTCGGCGGCAGTCGCGTCGCCGGGCCAGCTCACTGCCAGCGTCTTGGCGCCCGCGGCTTTGGCCAGCTTCACCGCCCGCGAGGCCGCGTTGCGCAGCTGCTCCAGCGTGCGGTCGGCGTCCTTCTCGCGGCCCAGGCCAAGGACCGCGATGCGCTGCGCGGGGAGCTTGCCGTGCGTGTGCAGCGAGAGCAGCTGCCCTTCGCGGCCGGAGAAGTCCTCCTCTTTGGCGATGCGCGAGAGCAGCCCGTCCAGCGCTTCATCGAGCGCATTGAAGCGCTCGTCCTTGGCGTCCTCGCGCACCAAGAGCGCGAGCAGGTCGGTCTTGTGGGCGGCAGGCTTCTGGTCGGTGGCGACGGTTGGCAGGCTCACCGGCGGGGTTGTGCCAGAAGACCGCCGCGAGCGAAAGGGCTCGTGCTTCGCATTCAATGGCCGGAGCGAGAGCGCGTTGCTTTCCGGACGCCCCGCGGGTAGGTTCCGCGCCCTTCGAATATGGACGACAAACTGCAGGAGATTGAGCAGCGGTTCGAACGGCTGACCGCCGACCTGGGAAACCCGGAGGTGATCTCCGATCGCGCGCGCTTCTCCGCGGTGGCCAAGGAGCGCTCGCAGCTGGAGGCGCTGGTCGAGACCTTCCGCGAGTACAAGCAGGTCAAGGGCGAGCTCGAGGGCAACCGCGCGCTGCTCGAGGACAAAGACCCCGACATGCGCGAGATGGCGCACGCCGAGGTGCCCGCGCTGCAGGCCAAGGTCGACGAGCTGATCGAGAAGCTCAAGGTCCTGCTGCTGCCCAAGGACGCCAACGACGAGCGCAACGTCATCTTGGAAGTGCGCGCGGGCGCCGGCGGAGACGAGGCTGGCCTCTTCGCGGCGGAGCTCTTGCGGCTCTATCTGCGCTACGCCGAACGCCGCGGCTGGAAGTTCAGCATGAACGACACCAGCGAGAACGCGTCGGGCGGCATCAAGGACGCAAGCGTCACCATCGAAGGCGACGGCGTCTACAGCTTCCTCAAGTACGAATCGGGTTCGCACCGCGTCCAGCGCGTGCCGGCGACGGAGACCCAGGGGCGCATCCACACCTCGATCGCGACCGTCAGCGTGATGCCCGAAGCCGAAGACGTCGACGTGCAGATCAACCCGGCCGACATCCAGATGGACGTCATGCGGTCCACCGGCGCTGGCGGGCAGAGCGTGAACACCACCGACTCCGCCGTGCGCCTCACGCACAAGCCCACGGGCGTCGTCGTCAAGTGCCAGCAGGAGAAGAGCCAGATCAAGAACCGCGCGATGGCGCTGCGCATGCTCCGGACGCGCCTGTACGAGATGGAGATCGAGAAGCAGCAGACCGCCCGCGACGCCACCCGCAAGTCGCAGGTGGGCACGGGCGATCGCAGCGAGAAGATCCGCACGTACAATTTTCCGCAAGATCGCCTCACCGACCATCGCATCGGCCTCACCCGGCACAACCTGCCGGCGGTGATGGACGGAGACATCGTCGACGTCATCAGCGCCTGCCGCACGTACTTCCAGGCCGAGGCGCTGCGCCGGCAGCAGGAAGAGTCAGATGACCGTCGCTGAGCTGCTGCAAGAAGCGGCGGCGCAGCTCGCGGTTCCAGAGCAGCTCAGCGAAGATCCACAGGCCGAAGCGCGCGAGCTGCTGGCGCACGTCCTGGGCGTGCTGCCGTCCGCGCTGCCCGGCTCCGTCGATGCAAAAGCGAAGACGGCGTTCGACGGAGTCCTGAAGCGCAGGCTGGCTTCCGAGCCTACGGGCTACATCGTCGGCGCGGTCGAATTGATGGGCTTGCGCTTCAAGGTCGACAAGCGCGGCTTCATTCCGCGGCTGGATCTGCCCAACCTGGTCGAGGCAGGCCTGCGGATGCTGCCGCACGACGCGCGCGGCTTCGGGCTCGATCTCGCCTGCGGCATCGGCGCGGCTGGAATCTGCGTGGCGCATGCGCGGCCGGCGCTGCACGTCGATCTCTCGGACGTCAGCGCGGAGGCCATCGAGCTGGCGCGCGAGAACGCAGAGCTGTTCGTTCCGGGCCGCGCCAGCTGCTACGCGGGAGATCTGTACGAGCCGCTGCCGCGCGGCCGCAAGTACGCCATCATCACCGCCAATCCGCCCTGGGTTCCCGACGGCACCGTGCTGCCTTCCGAGGTGTTGAACGAGCCGCAAGTGAGCTTCTTCGGCGGGCCCGACGGCTTGAACATCGTGCGCAAGATCATCGCCGACTTGCCTTCGTGGCTCGCGCCCCAAGGCATCTACGCGCAGGAGTGCGATCCTTCGCAGGTGGAGAAGGTCGCGGCGCTGCTGACGGGCGTGGGGCTCACCGAGCCTCGCATTCATGCCGACAAAGAAGGCGTCCAGCGCGTGGTCTCGGCGCGCGGGGCTTGATGGAAACCTGGACGGTCAAGTCGCTGCTGGCCTGGGCGCGCGAATGGCTTGCGAAGAAGGGCGTCGAGAATCCGCGGCTGGACGCGGAGCTGCTGCTCGCCAAGGCGCTGAACGTCGATCGCGTTCGACTTTATATAGATACCGACAAGCCGCTGGGGGCCGACGAGCTGGCGCGCTTCAAGCCCATGGTGCAGCGGCGGGGCGCGCGCGAGCCCGTGGCGTACATTCTCGGGGTTCGCGAGTTTTACGGCAGGCCGTTTGCAGTTGGACCTGGCGTGTTCATTCCGCGGCCCGAGACGGAGCTCTTGGTGCAGCTGGCGCTGGAGGCCATTCCTCCTGACGCGCGCGTGCTCGATCTCTGCGCGGGCTCCGGCGCGGTCGGGGTCTCCATCGCCTTCACGCGGCCGCAGGCGCAGGTCGATCTGGTCGAGCTCTCGCGCGATGCGGCCGTCTTCACCCGCCAGAATGTCGAAAAGCACGCGCCCGGACGCGCCAATGTCTTCGAGGGCGATCTCTTCGCTGCGCTTCCGGCCGGAAAGCGTTACCACGCTGTCGTGAGCAATCCGCCCTATGTGCCGTTGCGCGACAAGCCGACGCTCGCTCGCGAGCTTCTCGACCACGAGCCGGCGCTCGCGCTCTTCTCCGGCGACGACGGCCTCTCGGCCTTGAAGCGCATCGTGCCCGAGGCGCCAGCGTGGCTCGAGCCGGGCGGCTTCTTTGGCGTGGAGATCGATCCGCCCCAGGCCGCGGCGGTGGTGGCATTGTGCGAGGCCGCGGGCTTGACCGGCATTCGCGTGCAGCGCGATCTGGCGGGGCTAGACCGGCACGTCGTTGCGAGGAGGACGTAATGGACTCCATCGAGATCGCGGGTGGCGCGCGGTTGAAGGGCGAGGTGCGCGTCTCGGGCAGCAAGAACGCGACGCTGCCGCAGATCGCCGCCGCGCTGCTGGCTCCGGGGCGCTCGACGTTTCACGGCGTGCCCGACCTGGCCGACATTCGCACGCTGGGGCGGCTGCTCGCGCACATGGGCGCCCGCATCGAGCGCGACGGCGCGCAGTTCTCCGTCGATGCCAGCGAGATCACCCAGCCCGAGGCACCCTACGAGCTGGTGAAGACCATGCGCGCCTCCGTGCTGGTGCTGGGCCCGCTGGTGGCGCGCTGCGGGCGGGCGCGCGTGTCCATGCCGGGCGGCTGCGCCATTGGCGCGCGGCCCATCGATCAGCACTTGAAGGCCTTGGAAGCCTTGGGCGCGACCATCGAGCTGGCGCACGGCTACGTCGAAGCCCGTGCGTCGAAGCTGCGCGGCGCCAAGATCCTCTTCGACCTGCCCACTGTGACAGGAACGGAAAATTTGATGATGGCCGGCGCGCTCGCCGAGGGCCAGACGGTGCTGGAGAACTGCGCGCGCGAGCCCGAGATCGTCGCCATGCAAGACGCGCTGAACGCCATGGGCGCGAAGGTGCAGGGCGCGGGCAGCAGCATCATCACCATCGACGGGGTGACCGCGATGCACGCGGCCGACGTGAAGGTGATTCCCGATCGCATCGAAGCAGGAACCTTGTTGGCCGCGGCGCTGATCACCGGCGGCGACATCACGCTGCGCGGCGCGCGCCCCGAAGACCTGGACGCGTTGCTCTTGAAGATGCGCGAAGCCGGCGCGCGCATCACGGTGGGGCCGGACGCCCTGCGCATCGAAGCGCCCGAGCGGCCCGAGGCGGTGGACTTCATCACCGCGCCGTTTCCGGGCTTCCCCACCGATCTGCAAGCGCAGCTGATGGCCTGCCTGACGGTGGCCAACGGCGCGTCCCGCGTGGTGGAGACGGTGTTCGAGAACCGCTTCATGCACGTGCAGGAGCTGTCGCGCATGGGCGCCGACGTGGCCATCGACGGTCACACCGCGGTTGTGCGCGGTGTCACAAAGCTCTCGGGCGCGCCGGTGATGGCCACTGACCTTCGCGCCAGCGCGTCGTTGGTCCTGGCCGGGCTGCGTGCGGAAGGGACCACTACCGTACATCGCGTCTACCATCTGGACCGCGGCTACGAGGGACTGGAGCAAAAACTCTCCTCGTTGGGCGCAAAGATTCGCCGGGTGAAAGAGGCCTGACGCGAATGCGTCGTTGCTCTCCACAACGGGCGTGTACTACGCTCACGCGACAAACCCCTGCTGGAGAACACAAGAGCCATGGATTGCCCGCGCGACACGACCGAAATGACCGAGCTCAAAGACGGAGAGGAGCGCCTTCTCTTCCGTTGCTCTGAGTGCGGAGGTCTCTGGGTCGAGGTCGCGGACCTGAACCGCCTGCTCTTGCACGCAGGCTTGCCGACACTGGAAGCGATGGGCGGACGCGCCAACCCGGAAGAAGACGCCGGCGAGTGCCCGAACGACAACGTCGGGCTGCTGGCGGTCGAAAGCCAGCACAAGCGCAACCCGCTCATCTACGAGACCTGCGAGAGCTGCGGCGGCATCTGGCTCGAATCGGACGAGTTCGATCTCGACGATGACGAGACCGAGAGCCCGCAGGCCATGACCCGCGGCATCGTCGACTTCTACCGCGAGTTTTCCATGAACCACTCGCAGCCGCCGAAGTCGCAGCCTCCGAAGGCCGCGCGCAAATAGGTGCGACGGCGGCTCCTCGCGCTCTGTCTGCTCGCGGCCTGCCGGCGCGGGCACCCTCCGGCTGTCCCCGCAGATGCTGGCCCGGTGGTCGTGTTGGCACAGCCGCCGCAGCCGGTGGTCGAAACCGAGCCGAACGACTTTCAGCATCCCCAGCAAATTCCACTGAACGCGCAGGTGCGCGGCAGCCTCTCGGCTCCTCGCGACGACGACTTTTTCCGCGTCGAGCCCGGGGCAGGGCGGACGCTGTCGTTGCGGCTCGAGCTCGCGCAGGCCGACGCCGCCTTGGAGGTCTTGGATCGCGACCGGGCGCGGGTGCTGCGCGTGGCGCGCGGGAAGATCGTCGAGGGCGTGGCTTGCCGCGAGAGCTGCTTCGTGCATGTCTCGGGGAAGGGTCCGCAGAGCTACGTGCTGACGGTGACTTCGTCGTCGCCGCGGCCAGATTTGGAGATGGAGCCCAACGACCGGCTCTCCGATGCCCAGCCGCTGCCGCTGGGGACGCTGCTGCACGGGTCGTTCTTGGCCGCGGACGATCAGGATTGGTACCAGGTGACGCTGCCGGCCGGGCCTGGCTCGCTGCGCGTGCAGCTGGCGGCGGGCGCGGGGCGGCCGGAGCTCGAGGTGCGCGGCGGGCCGGACAGTGCGCTGCTGGCCGCGTATCGCGCGCAGGCCGGCGAGGGCATCTTCGTCCGCGATCTCGCGCTGGGCCTCGCTTTGGCGCAGGACGTGGCAGCCCGCGATGCCGGCGCGGACGCGGGAGCTGGGGATGCCGGCGCCGCGGATGCCGGCTCGCTCGATGACGACCAGGAACCGGACGACGAAGACGACGCGGGGCTCCCAGACGCGGGGCAACTCGATTCGGGACAGCTCGACGCGTCGACCTCGGGACAGCCTGGGAACACATCTCAGACGATTTCGGACGCTGGACCCGCGTCGTACTACTTCGTCCTCAAGCGCGGCGAGGGCGCGTACGCGCTGCAGGCTTCGTTCGAACCCGGCCCGCCAGACCTCGAATCCGAACCCAACGACGACGCCGCGCACGCGACCGCGCTGGGTGCGACCGCCTCGGGCTACCTCTCTCCGCGCGGCGACCAGGACTGGTACCGCGTCCACGCCGACGCGCCTTCCGTGCTCC